>NZ_JBFAZD010000016.1:0-220970 GCF_040681655.1 Streptomyces sp. NPDC051662 | reverse complement strand
CGAACCCGGAAGCTAAGCCTCACAGCGCCGATGGTACTGCAGGGGGGACCCTGTGGGAGAGTAGGACGCCGCCGAACAATCATTGTGGGAATGCCCCGTGCCTTTTGGCACGGGGCATTCCTGCGTTCAGGGCCCATATTAGGCTCGGTACATGCGCTATGAATTGATCATCTTCGACAATGACGGTGTCCTTGTCGACAGCGAGCCGCTCTCCAACACCATCCTGGCCGCCTACCTCACCGAGCTCGGCCATCCCACCTCCTACGAGGACTCCCTTCGGGACTACATGGGGGCCGCCGTTCATCGCGTCCATGACCTGGTGAAGGAGCGGACAGGGCAGCTTCTGCCCGCGGACTTCGACGACACCCTGCACGCCCGTGTCTTCGCCGCCTTCGAGCGGGAGTTGGAGCCGGTCGACGGTGTGACCGAGGTGCTGGAGAAGCTGGCCGGCGACGGAGTGCCCTACTGTGTCGCCTCCTCCGGGAGCCATGAACGGATCCGTGTCGGGCACCGGAAGACCGGGCTGAGCCGGTGGTTCGAGGACAGCGTCATCTTCAGCGCGCAGGACGTCGGGCGGGGCAAGCCGGCGCCCGATCTCTTTCTCCATGCTGCCGAGCGCATGGGCGTGGCACCCGAGCGCTGCGCGGTGGTGGAGGACAGCCCCCTCGGGGTCCGGGCCGCCAGGGCCGCGGGCATGGATGTGTACGCGTTCACGGCGATGACGCCGGCCGACCAGCTGCCGGGCGCCACCGGATACTTCAGCAGGATGGCCGAACTGCCGGGACTGCTCGCCTGATCTGTTCCCATCCGCCAGGGGATCCGCTGTCGAAGCCTGGGATCCGTCGCGGAGCGGAATCCGTCGCGAGCTCCATTGTGTGATCTGTCTACCCATGGGTAGAGGAGCGTCCTACGCTGTCCGGCCATGACAGACGCGCGCTTGCGGCACGGTCGGCTCTCTCTGGCGCTGAGCTTCTTCGTCCAGGGGGTGACCTTCGCCCTGCTCGTGACGCGTATCCCCGCCATCCAGGACCGGTACGGGATATCCGACGCGCTCCTCCCCGCCTTCCTCGCCGCTGTGCCGGTCCTCGCCGGCGTCGGCAGTGTCGTCACGGAGAAACTGGTCGCGCGGGTGCGGCCCGGGGCGGTGCTGCGCTGGGCGCAGCCCGTCGTACTGCTGGCGCTTCTCGGTGCCGCGGCCGGTGGCGAGGTGTGGCAGCTCGGCCTCGCCCTGGCGGCGTTCGGGCTGTCGGTCGGTGCGCTCGACGCGTCGATGA
Organism: Streptomyces sp. NPDC051662; assembly: GCF_040681655.1. NCBI lineage: Bacteria > Bacillati > Actinomycetota > Actinomycetes > Kitasatosporales > Streptomycetaceae > Streptomyces > Streptomyces sp. NPDC051662. The sequence goes on along the minus strand of NZ_JBFAZD010000016.1, from coordinate 219,696 downwards.
ACATGCTCGGGGTGAGCCTTCAGCGGGCGTACGGCCGGAGCATCATGCTCGGTTTCCATGCCGCGTACAGCCTCGGCGGGATCGCCGGGGCCTCGTTGGCCTGGGCGGGCGCGCACTGGGATCTGCCGCTGCTGGTGTCGTATCTCCCGGTGGTGGCCGTGCTGTTGCCGGCCGCGCTGATCGGCAGCCGCTGGTATGCGGACGCGGACACCGGCCCGGCGGAGGCCGGGGACTCGGCGGGCGCCGCGAGCAAGCCGGTCGACTTCAGGCTGCTCCTGCCGCTGTGTCTTGTCATGGCCTTCGCGTATATCGGTGACTCCACCGTGTCGAACTGGAGCGCCAAGTACCTCCAGGATGTCCTCGGCGGCTCGGAGGAGCTGGCGACGGTTCCGTACAACGTCTATATGGTCACCACACTGCTGGGGCGTGCGGTCGGGGATCTGGGTGTGCGGCGGTTCGGTCCTGTGGCCGTTGTGCGGTGCGGGTCGCTGCTGGCGGGGGCCGGGTTCGCGGTGGTGGCGGTGGCGTCCGCCGCCTGGATGGGGATCCTCGGGTTCGCGATGCTCGGGCTCGGGCTGTGTGTGATCGTGCCGGGGACCTTCGCGGCGGCCGGACGACTGTTTCCCGCCGCGAGTGACACGGCCGTGGCCCGGCTCAATATCTTCAACTACGTGGGCTTCCTGATCGGATCGCCGCTGGTGGGGGCGGTTGGGGACCTGTGGAGCTACCGGGGCGCGATGCTCGTACCGATGGTGATGGTTTTGGTGACGCTCGTGTACGCCCGCTCGTTCGGAGAGCGGCAGGACCGATACGGTGGCGGGCATGAGCGGCCGCGCACGGTTGATGTGGGATGACGCAGTAACGGGATACGACTTCGGGCCCAGCCACCCGATGGATCCCGTACGGCTCGTGCTGACCATGGGGTTGGTGCGGGCGTACGGGCTGGACCGGGCGGCGGATGTGGTGGCCGCGCCGGCCGCCGGGGATTCGACGCTGCGCCTCGTCCACCGGCAGGAGTATGTGGACGCGGTTCGGCGGGCCTCGCTGGATCCGCGCGGTGCCGACGGGTCGTACGGCCTCGGCACGCCGGACGATCCGGCCTTCGCGGGGATGCACGAGACATCGGCGCTGATCGCCGGGCAGTCGGTCGGTGCGGCCGAGGCGGTGTGGCACGGGGAGACCGCGCACGCCGTGAACTTCGCCGGCGGGCTGCATCACGCCATGCCCGGCTCGGCGTCCGGGTTCTGTATCTACAACGACGCGGCCCTGGCGATCGCGCGGCTTCTGGAGCTGGGCGCGGAGCGGGTCGCGTACATCGATGTGGACGTGCATCACGGGGACGGGGTCCAGACGGCGTTCTGGGAGGACCCCCGGGTGCTGACGGTGTCTCTGCACGAGCACCCGCGGACGCTTTTCCCGCAGACCGGCTGGGCGGAGGAGACCGGCGGTGGCGCGGGCGAGGGCAGCGCGGTGAATGTGGCGCTGCCGGCCGGTACGGGGGACGAGGGCTGGCTGCGGGCGTTCCACTCGGTGGTGCCCGAGCTGCTGGCGGACTTCCGGCCGCAGGTGCTGGTGACACAGCACGGCGCGGATACGCATTTCGAGGATCCGCTGGCACATCTCGCGGTGTCGCTCGACGCGCAGCGTGCGGTGCAGGCGTCCTGCCATGACCTGGTGCACGAGTATGTGGACGGCGGGCGGTGGGTGGCGCTGGGCGGTGGCGGGTACGCGGTCGTCGATGTGGTGCCCCGGTCCTGGACCCATCTGGTGGGGATCGCCGCGCACGCGCCGATCGACCCGCTGTCGGAGGTGCCGGAGTCCTGGCGGGATGAGGTGTATGCGCGGACGCGGCAGCTGGGTCCCGGGCGGATGACGGACGGGCGGACGCCGGCCTGGCAGCCGTGGGAGGCCGGATACGATCCGGCGGACCGGCTGGACCAGGCGGTGCTGGCGACGCGCAAGGCGGTGTTCCCGCTGCGGGGGCTGCTGGCGTAGCGGGAGGCGGGGCGTCGGGCCCCGGCTCCCGTCACGATTCGCGGGTTCGCCGGGTCGTCGGTTCGCAGATTCGCCGGTCCGCTGGTTCGCTGTTACGCCAACTGTGCGGTGAATCAGGGGTTCCAGCCCGCCGGAGTGCCGTAAGCGGCAGGATCGACCGGGTGTTGAGTACCGGAGCGCTGCGGGCGCATCTGCTGGCGGCCAGGCTGGCCGGACCTGTGGCCACCTCGCGTGAGGCGAGTCTGCGCAGCTACCGTCTCTTCGCCGCGCGCGATCCGCGTGCGACGCTCGGACTCGATCCGGAATGGGCATGGAACGAGCAGGACTTGCTCAGGCTCATGGCCGACAAGTGTGGGGTTTCCGCTGATTCCGATCATGTGTCGGGTCCTGATGTCATCGATCCCGAGCGGACGCTGACCGCGCTCGACGCGTTCGCCGGCCGGCTGGGCGCCGTGGCGGAGCGGAGGGCTCCGGTGCTGCTCGGGACGGGGCATCCGCATCGGCTTCTCGGGTTCTACGCGGAGCTGGCAGACGCTTTGTCGGCGGCGGGATGTCTCGTTCTCACTCCCGCGCAGGGGCGATGTGTCGACATAACGACCCGGTTCGGGGTACGTACGTACAACCTTGACTACGTACGGGGAGTCGCGCTGATGCGGGAGCCCGGCGTGCGATGCGCCGGGCGTGAGACCGGCGCGCACACCCATTCACCACTGCCGGTCCGGGTGGCTCTGGAGGGGGTGGCGGAGTCCGGGGGCCCGCTGCCCGAGCTCGTCGTGGGGGATCACGGCTGGGTCTGCGGGGCAGGTCAGCTGGGCATTGAGACCATCGGTCTCGCCGATACGGATGACCCCGCGCTGTTCGTCGGGGAGGCGGAGGGGCGGGTGTCCGTCGCCGTTCCCCTCGATGACGCCGTGCGGTCTGATTACTACCGGCCGCTTACGCGCTATGTACTCAATCGGGCGTGTCTGTCACAGTAGGCGGCTGAAGGCTGCTCCTCTTCCCCACTCGCATCACCCGCCCCTAGTCTGGTGAGTGAGCGCACAGCGACGAAGAGTTACCGGAGGGGAAGCCGGTGGCCGTCGCGTGCGGAAGGTACAGGTGGGTCATGGCTGCTGGCAGCGAGAGGCCTCTCAACGAGGTCAAGTTCCTTACCGTGGCGGAAGTCGCCTCAGTGATGCGAGTGTCGAAGATGACCGTGTACCGCTTGGTGCACAGCGGTCATCTGCCGGCGATCCGGGTGGGCAGGTCATTCCGGGTTCCGGAGCAAGCGGTTCACGAGTACCTCCGCGAGTCATTTGTGGGGGTCGAGTCTGCGTGATGCCGAGACCGGTACGGCTCGTTCCCCGTCGCGGCGCGTGTCGCGACGGGGTGCGTGGCGCCGGGAGAATCACCTCGGGTGTCCCTCGGATTACGTCCCTCACTCGGCGGCGGGTAGGCTAGGCCGACGTAGGTCGTGTGGGCCCAGACGCCCCGCACCGAGTGAAGAGAAGTGAGCGAGGGTAGTCGTGGGCTCTGTTATCAAGAAGCGGCGTAAGCGGATGGCCAAGAAGAAGCACCGCAAGCTGCTCAAGCGCACCCGCGTTCAGCGTCGCAACAAGAAGTAGCGGCAGCTGTTCGTGCATTCGCGGCCCTTCCACCGACACGGTGGGAGGGCCGCGGTGTTTGCCGGTCAAAGAAATGGTGTGGCGCGTCGTGCGGTCACCCTGGCGCGATACCGACCCGATACGGTGGCGGCCACGGAGACTTTCAGGGGAAGGCGCTGATCTTGGGCAAGGTCGTGCTCGTGACAGGAGCGGCCCGTCAGCTCGGAGGCCGTTTCGTACGGCGCGTTCAGCGCCAATCCGATGTGGACCGGGTCATCGCCGTGGACGCGGTCCCGCCCGCGCATCAGTTGGACGAGGCGAAATTCGTCCGCGCGGATATCCGCCAGCCGGTTATCGCGCGGATTCTGGCCGAGCACGGAGTCGACACCGTCGTCCATCTGGATGTGACGGGCACTCCGCTGGGCTCCGGCGGGCGTGCCGCGGTCAAGGAGACCAATGTCATCGGCACGATGCAGCTGCTCGGCGCCTGCCAGAAGTCGCCGACGGTGAAGCGGCTGGTGGTCAAGTCCAGTACGAGTGTGTACGGTTCCGCGCCCCGCGATCCGGCGATCTTCACGGAGACCACGCCGCCCAAATCGCTGCCGAGCGGCGGCTTCGCCAAGGACGCGGTGGAGGTCGAGGGGTACGTACGCGGGTTCGCGCGCCGCAGACCCGATGTGGCGGTCTGTGTGCTGCGCTTCGCGAATATCCTGGGGCCAGCGGCGGATTCACCGCTCGCCGAATATCTCTCGCTGCCCATGCTGCCGACGGTCTTCGGTTACGACCCGCGGCTCCAGTTCGTCCATGAGGACGATGTGGTCGACATCCTGCTGATCGCCTCGGACGAGCCGCGACGCGGGACGCTCAACAGCGGGACCTTCAATGTCGCCGGTGAGGGCGTGCTGCTGCTCTCGCAGTGCTCACGGCGGCTGGGGCGGCCCACGGTGCCCGTTCCGCTGCCCGCCGTGACCTGGGTCGGTACGGCGCTGCGTACGGTCGGGATGACGGACTTCGCGCCGGAACAGATCAGGCTGCTGACTCATGGCCGGGTGGTCAGCACGGACCAGATGCGCGAGACCCTGGGCTTTGTGCCCCGGTTCACGACCGCGGAGGCCTTCGCGGACTTCGCGCGCGCCCGGGGCGCCGGGCTGCTGCCGCCCGAGGCGGTGGCCCGTACTGTCGACCGGCTCTCCACTCTCGTCAGCAAGGAGCGCATCTGACATGGCTGATGCCAAGGTCATCCCCTTCGGTGATGAACCGAGGTCGAGGCGTGGATCCACCGGCGGCCGGCGGCGGCGAGGAGACGCCAACGACGGCGCTCCGAAGCGCTCGCAGGGGCCGGGGGCGGGGCCGGGTCCCGTACGGGAGGCGGGATCGGGGGGACCGCTGCTGCCCGTACCGGAACCGGAATCGGAGCCGGCTGCGGAGTCGGCTGCGGAACCGGCGCCCGAGGGCGGCTGGGAGCGGCGGCTCGCGGGCGGGCTGGCGTTTCTGCGCCGACGGCTCACCGGCGAGTACGACATCGACGAGTTCGGGTACGACAGGGAACTCACCGACCAGGTCCTGATGTCGTTGATCCGGCCGCTCTACGAGAACTACTTCCGGGTCGAGGTGAAGGGCATCGAGAACATCCCGTCGGACGGCGGGGCGCTCGTGGTGGCCAATCACTCGGGGACGCTGCCGCTGGACGGGCTGATGATGCAGGTCGCCGTGCGCGACAACCATCCGGCGGACCGGCATCTGCGGCTGCTGGCGGCCGATCTGGTCTTTGTGCTGCCCGTGGTCAACGAGCTGGCGCGGAAAGCCGGGCACACCCTGGCGTGCGCGGAGGACGCCGAGATACTGCTCCGGCGCGGCGAGGTCGTCGGGGTGATGCCGGAGGGCTTCAAGGGGCTGGGCAAGCCGTTCGGCGACCGGTACAAGCTTCAGCGGTTCGGCCGGGGCGGGTTCGTGTCGACGGCGCTGCGTGCGGGGGCGCCGATCGTGCCGTGTTCGATCGTGGGCGCCGAGGAGATCTATCCGATGATCGGCAACTCCCGGACGCTGGCCCGGCTGCTGGGTGTGCCGTACTTCCCGATCACACCGACGTTCCCCTGGCTGGGGCCGCTGGGAATGCTGCCGCTGCCGACGAAGTGGACGATCCAGTTCGGTGCGCCGATCCCGACGGACGGCTATCCGCCCGAGGCGGCGGAGGATCCGATGCTGATGTTCAATCTGACGGATCAGGTCCGCGAGCAGATCCAGCACACGCTCTACAAGTTGCTGGTGCAGCGGCGGTCGGTGTTCTTCTGAACGAGGGCGTGCGCGAGGACGTGCGTGAGGACGCGTACGAGGGGCGGTGCTCCGGTGGAGCACCGCCCCTCACTTGTACAGCCGCTGATGGTTACCGATCCCGCGTCCTCTACTGATCCGCGTCCTCGGCCTTGAAGCCGAGTCCGGGCAGCAGATCCGGCAGCAGCGGCGGGATCGTGACGTCCGGTCCTGGACGGTCGGAGCTGTCCTGGTTCTCGGACGGCGACGGCGTGGCGCTGCTCTGCGGCGGGTCGAGCAGGCCGCCCGTGCCGCCGCCGAGCAGGCCCTCCTCGGACGCGCTGTCCGAGTCGGGCGCGGACGGGTCGGGCCGGTCGCTGGTGTGCGAGCCACTGCCGCCGCCCTCGCTCGGTGCGGAGGGCGAGGGATCGCTCGGACGCCCGGTGCCGGTGGAGTCGGGTGTGGAGCCGGGGTGCGTGGCTCCCGCCTGCTTCTCCGGTGGGCGCGGCAGCAGTGACTGGAGCGGAGCGACCTCTTCGTCTATGGCGTCGAAGACCGAACTGACTTCGTCGCCGACGTCCGTCAGCTGGACGGGCAGCCGCTCGCGCAGCCCGTTCCAGGCCTGGCGGTGCGAGGCGGAGAACGACGAGAGGGTGGCGATCGGGCCGAGTGAGCCGTCCCGTTCGTATGCCTGATGGAGCAGGCGGTGGCCCTCTGCGGCGTCGTGTTTCATCCCGCTGAGCGTACGTCGGATCTCGCCCATGGATTCGTGGTCGAGCCGGCCGGAGCGGCCACGTTCCATGAGCCGACGGGTCTCGCTGAGCCGGGTCGAGGCGTGGTCCAGATACAGCTCGCCGCGGTCGGACTCGTCGTCCGCCAGATTGAGCTTGAAGTCCTCCATTCCTCGTTTCAGCCCGTACAGCGAATCACCGGGCAGGGCGTCGGAACTGGCAGCGGCGACTCCGCCGAAGGCGCCCGCCGCCACACCGACCGTGAGCCCGCCCGCCGCAAGGCCCTTGGACCAACGGGATCTGGGGCGCAGTCTCCGGAGGCGGGAAGCCCGGTGGGCACCCCGTCCGGACTTGCGCTGCTCCGGCACCGTAGGGCCCGGAGTCGCCCCCCCGGCGGCTGTGTCCTCCAGCAGCATGGCCTCCATGGCTGCCACGAGCTGTGCCCGTTGCACCATTTTGACCTCGGGGTCCAGCGTCGGTTTCGGCAGTTCACCGAGACCACTCGCCAGGGCCAACAGCCGCCCCTGTTCGGCCGGTTCGGCCGACTCGGCGGGCTGTTCGGCCGCCGCGCCCTGGACCGTCTGGTCTTCCAGGGCCTGGGCGAAGGCGTTCGCCCGCCGGTGTGCCGAAACGTTCGCGATCACTGGCGGCACCTCCTCTCGTCATGACGATCGACTCCCCTGGGGGTCCGGAAGGTTGCACGCCTTGAGCACATCCACACGATTGAGTGAGTGGCTGCGGGCATGGCGTGACCGCAGGGAGCCTGCATCCCGCACAACGAGCGGCGCGGCACATGGGTTACGCGCGAAGGATGATCGGACCAGCGCGTCATCGAGGCGTCACCGACTGTGAGTTGGGTCCGAGGTGGGGGTGGGCGGAGGGGGGACGGCCGGCTGGTGGAGGGTGGGGGGACAGCGGCGGTCAGCGGGCGTCTTCGGGCAACAGCCGGGCCAGTGTTCGTACGGCTCGGTACTGCAAGGTTTTGATCGCTCCTTCGTTCTTGCCCATGACGCGGGCCGTCTCGGCGACCGAGAGACCTTGCAGGAAGCGCAGTGTGACGCACTCCTGCTGCTGTGGGTTGAGCTTGCGTACGGCTTCGAGCAGCGCCGCGTTCGAGAGGGACTCCAGGACGGAGTCCTCCGGGCTGCGCTCCACCTCGTTGGCGTCGAGCATTTCGCCCGTGGTCACTTCGAGTCGGAAACGGCTCGATTTGAAATGGTCCGCGACCAGGTTCCGGGCGATCGTGACCAGCCAGGCGCCGAAGTCGCGCCCTTGCCAGGTGAAGGTGGAGATCCGGCGCAGTGCGCGCAGGAACGTCTCGCTGGTGAGATCCTCCGCGGTCGCCTTCCCGCCCACGCGGTAGTAGATATAACGGTAGACGGTGTCGCTGTACTGGTCGTACAGCCGGCCGAAGGCCTCGGCCTCACCGGCCTGGGCGCGCTCGACGAGCTCCATCATGCGGGCGCTGTCGCTGTCGGCGCTGGGTCGACGGGCGGTGGTCGAGGCGGCGGTGCTGCTTCGGCTCCCCCGTCTGCCGACCGCCGCACCGCCGCTCGCCAGGGCATAACAAGGACCGATAGGGCCGCTCACGGCAGGGGCCGGTGCGGCGAAGGCGGGGACGGCGTACGCGGTGGGGACGAAGCCGCGCAAGTGGTCGAGGACCGTTGCGCGCAGCGTAGCCAGGCCCGAGGCGTCAACCCCGACGTGTGGGTACACGGGACTCCCAGAGGCAGAGCTTCCATCACGTGCAGTGCGGGACCGTTCACTCGTCGTGGCGACGTGTGGGGTCCGGTATGCGTCTGAGGAGAATAACGCTTCGTACAGGCAGTGCTACACCCAGTTGCTCAAATCATCGATTACGTCGCTTCCATGACGCCTATGCGGCGTATCTAGTCGCACATCGTGACCATTTGCTGATCGGATTGCGTCAAGATCTGTCTGCTCTCGCGATGGGTTGTGCCTGGGTGACGGATGTACGTACGGCCCTGCGGGGATTCTCGCAGGGCCGTACGTGTCGATTTGTCGCCCGGCGGCGTGTCTCCTGGGCGTGTCTCTCGTTGCGGCCCGGCCGGCGACGCTGTGTCAGCGGCGGCGGCGGTGCAGGGCGACCGCAGCGGCCGTGCCGCCCGCGAGGGCGCCGACTCCGGCCGCCGCCGGGATACCGACCTTGGCCGCCTTGCGGCCGGTCCGGTAGTCGCGCAGCCGCCAGTCCAGCCGGCGCGCGTGCTTGCGGAGCTTGGCGTCGGGGTTGATGGCGTACGGGTGTCCGACCAGCGAGAGCATCGGGATGTCGTTGTGCGAGTCGCTGTACGCCGCGCAGCGGTCCAGGTCGAAGCCCTCGGTGGCGGCCAGGGCGCGGACGGCCTCGGCCTTCGCGGGGCCGTGCAGCGGTTCGCCGACGAGCTTGCCGGTGTAGACGCCGTCGATCGATTCGGCGACGGTGCCGAGGGCGCCGGTCAGGCCGAGCCGGCGGGCGATGATCGTCGCGGTCTCGACGGGCGCCGCCGTCACCAGCCAGACCTGCTGCCCCGCGTCCAGGTGGGCCTGGGCGAGCGCGCGGGTGCCCGGCCAGATCCGGTCGGCCATGTACTCGTCGTAGACCTCCTCGCCGATGGACATCAGCTCGGAGACCCGGTGGCCCTTGACGATGGACAGGGCGCTGTCGCGGGCGTCCTGCATGTGCTCGGGGTCCTCGACCCCGGCCACCCGGAACCAGGCCTGCTGCCAGGCGAACCGGGCGAGCTCACGGCGCTGGAAGAACTTCCGCTTGTACAGGCCGCGGCCGAGATGGAAGATCGCGGCGCCCTGCATCACGGTGTTGTCGAGATCGAAGAAGGCGGCGGCGCGGTTGTCCCCGAAGACGGGGAAGTCGGGCACCTTGTCCGCCTTGGCGGCGGCCTCGGCCTCCGACGCCGCGTGTGACTCCTGCGTGGATCTGAGTCCCGCCTCGGCTGCGGCCTCGCCTGCGAGCACGCTCCGTGCGGTGGCGGAGCGCTTGCGGGGGGTGAGCCATCCCAGTGCGGCCATAGCGTGAGCATAGCCAGTCTGTTCGGTACTTCCCGACGCGTGGGGATGCCGTGGAGTGAACTCTCCACGGCCGGTGCGTTAATCCGCTGATCGTGTGATCCGGTCCCGGCTGTGGACGACCGGCACCACCGCGAGCGGTGCGGGCGGAGAATGGCCGCATGAGTCCTCTGCTGCGACGTAAGACGAAGAAGAAGGCCGCCGAGCGGATGGTGACGCTCGTCTCGAAACCCGGGTGCCATCTCTGCGACGACGCCCGCGCCGTGATCGAAACGGTGTGCGCGGAGACCGGAGCATCATGGGAGGAAAAGGATATTACGCGGGACGAAGAGCTGCATCGCGCGTACTGGGAGCAGATTCCGGTTGTCCTGGTGGACGGGGAGCAGCACACATTCTGGCGGGTGGACGCGGATCGGCTCCGCCGCGAACTGGGGGGCTGAAGGGAAAGACGGTTACCATCGTGGGCGCTTTGCTGGGTTTTCTCTGGTGATCATGCTCCGGGCCGCGACAGTGGTCCCGGGATGGCGTCGGGCGTCCGGGGATCGGTCCCGGGAGGCAGGGGGAGCGGTCTCGGGGGCGTATTCGTTGAGGAGTGTGTGCGGTTTTGCCCCCTTCGTGTGTGCAACGGGTTGACGTGGTCTCCGGTTCCGTCACCGCGGGATCGACGCGCGTGACCCCGGTCACTTTGCTCGGACAAAGCGGACACAATCTTTGTGCACGCGTTCACAAAGACATAACCTGCATTCGACGGGGCGGTCCAGGGACATACGACCGCCTGCAGCCTCGCTCATCCCGCAGGAGCACCGTGGCAACTGGCCGAACTCACCGACCGGCGACCCGTAGCCGAGGAATCCCCGAGGCCACCGTCGCCAGGCTTCCGCTGTATCTGCGGGCGCTGACCGCTCTGTCCGAGCGTTCCGTACCCACGGTCTCCTCCGAAGAGCTCGCGACCGCGGCCGGGGTCAACTCCGCCAAGCTGCGGAAGGACTTCTCCTATCTCGGTTCCTACGGGACGCGCGGCGTGGGCTACGACGTCGAGTATCTCGTCTACCAGATCTCCCGCGAGCTGGGGCTGACGCAGGACTGGCCGGTCGTCATCGTCGGTATCGGTAACCTCGGCGCCGCGCTCGCCAATTACGGCGGATTCGCCTCCCGCGGGTTCCGGGTGGCCGCGCTGATAGACGCCGATCCCGCGATGGCGGGCAAGCCGGTCGCCGGGATGCCGGTCCAGCACACGGACGAGCTGGAGAAGATCATCACCGACAACGGCGTGTCGATCGGGGTCATCGCGACCCCGGCGGGCGCCGCCCAGCAGGTCTGCGAGCGGCTGGTCGCCGCCGGTGTGACCTCCATCCTCAACTTCGCGCCGACCGTGCTCTCGGTGCCGGACGGCGTGGACGTCCGCAAGGTCGACCTCTCCATCGAGCTCCAGATCCTCGCCTTCCACGAGCAGCGCAAGGCCGGTGAGGGGGCCGCGGCGGAAGCGGCGGCAGCCGCCGAGCGCGGCAGCGCGGTCGGCACCGTGGGCATGAGCGGCACCGATGCGGGCGTGGACGCGCCGGAGGCGGGCAGCGCCGCCGCGAACCGGAAGGGACCCGACGGGGACGTCCCCGCGGTGATGCCAGCATGAGTCTCCTGGTCGTCGGAGTGAGCCATCGCAGCGCACCCGTGAGTGTGCTGGAGCGGGCCTCCCTTGCCACCGACACACAGATCAAGCTGTTGCAGGACTCGCTCGCCGCGGAGCCCGCGACCGAGGCCGCGGTCCTCGCCACCTGCAACCGCATCGAGCTGTACGCCGACGTCGACAAGTTCCACGCCGGGGTCGCCGAGCTGTCCACGCTCCTCGCCCGGCACAGCGGTGTCGGCCTGGAGGAGCTCACCCCGTATCTCTATGTGCACTACGAGGACCGGGCCGTCCACCATCTCTTCTCGGTGGCCTGCGGGCTGGACTCGATGGTCGTCGGCGAGGGCCAGATCCTCGGACAGATCAAGGACGCGCTGGCGCTGGGGCAGGAGCTGCACACCGCGGGCCGGCTGCTCAACGACCTCTTCCAGCAGGCCCTGCGGGTCGGCAAGCGCGCCCACAGCGAGACCGGGATCGACCGGGCCGGGCAGTCGCTGGTCACCTTCGGTCTGGAGCAGCTCGCCGCCGGCGCGGCCGTGGACGCCTGGGCCAAGAAGAAGCGCGCGCTGGTGATCGGCGCGGGCTCGATGTCCTCGCTGGCCGCCGCGACACTCGCGCGCCTCGGCGTCGACGAGATCGTCATCGCCAACCGCACGGCCGCGCGCGCCGACCGGCTCGTACAGATCCTGACCGAGCCCGGCTCCACGGGCGTCCTCGCGCGTGCCGTGGACATGACCGCCCTCGCCGACGAGCTGCCCCGCGCCGATGTGGTCGTCTCCTGCACGGGCGCGACCGGGCTGGTGCTGACCTACAGCGCCGTCGAGACGGCGCTGCACCGCCGTACGACCCAGCTGGCGCTGCTGGACCTCGCCATGCCCCGTGACATAGACGCCGCCGTGCACCGCCTCGGCGGGGTGCGGTTCGTGGATATCGAGTCGCTGGCCGAGGCGTCCGCCGACGCCCCCATGGCCGCCGATGTCGATCAGGTACGCACCATCGTCTCGGACGAGGTGGCGGCCTTCGGCGCCGCCCAGCGCGCCGCTCACATCACACCGACCGTGGTCGCGCTGCGCGCCATGGCCGCCGATGTGGTGAGCAGCGAGGTCGCGCGCCTCGAAGGCAGGCTCCCCGGGCTTGACGACAAGCAGCGCGCCGAGATCACCAGGACCGTGCGCCGCGTCGTCGACAAACTCCTGCACGCGCCCACCGTGCGGGTCAAGCAGCTGGCAGGCGAGCCCGGCGGTGCCGGGTACGCGGACGCGCTGCGTGAACTCTTCGACCTCGACCCGCAGACGGTCGCCGCCGTCAGCCGGGCCGACCTGAATGACACCGACGGTGTAGGCAGAGGGCGAGTATGACCGAGAAGGCACTGAGGCCCGAGAAGCCGCTGAGGCTCGGAACCAGGCGCAGCAAGCTCGCCATGGCACAGTCCGGCCAGGTGGCGGACGCCGTGCGGGAGCTGACCGGCCGGCCGGTGGAGCTGGTCGAGATCACCACGTACGGCGACACCTCCCGCGAGCATCTCGCGCAGATCGGCGGCACGGGAGTCTTCGTGACCGCGCTGCGTGACGCGCTGCTGGCGGGCGAGGTCGACTTCGCCGTGCACTCCCTCAAGGATCTGCCGACGACCCAGCCCGACGATCTGACCCTGGCGGCCGTGCCGCGCCGTGAGGACCCCCGGGACGTGCTGATCGCGCGCGACGGGCTGACCTTCGAGCGGCTGCCGGCGGGCGCCCGGGTCGGTACGGGGTCGCCGCGCCGGATGGCGCAGCTCAACGCGTACGCGCGCAACCATGGCCGCACCATCGAAACCGTACCGATCCGCGGGAACATCGACACGCGGATCGGCTATGTCAGCGACGGGGAGCTCGACGCGGTCGTACTCGCCGCCGCAGGGCTTCACCGCATCGGCCGGATCGACGAGGTGACCGAGTTCCTGTCGGTCGACACGGTCCTGCCCGCCCCCGGCCAGGGGGCCCTTGCTGTCGAGTGCGCCGCGGTCAACGTGGACCTCGCCGCAGTGCTCGCCGAGCTCGACGACCCGTACACCCGGGCCGCCGTGACCGCCGAGCGTTCCCTGCTCGCCGCCCTGGAGGCCGGCTGCAGCGCACCCGTGGGTGCGTTGGCCGACCTGCTGGCCGACGGACAGGTTGTCAACGAAATGCGCCTGCGCGGCGTCGTCGGCACGACCGACGGCTCGACGCTGGTGCAGCTGTCCACCACCGGTCCCGTACCCACGTCGCACGGCGACGCCATCGCGCTCGGTCGCGAACTCGCGTCCGAGATGCTCGCCAAGGGTGCGGCCGGTCTTATGGGGGAGCGAGCACTTTGAGCCCCACCACCTCTGACCTTCCAGCCTGCTCCGCATCGGGGCACGTCACCTTCCTCGGTGCCGGACCCGGAGATCCGGGTCTGCTGACACTCCGCGCCGTCGAGGCGCTCGCGGGGGCGGATGTACTGATTGCCGAGCCTGATGTGCTCGAAGTCGTACGCGGCCACGCCAGGGCGGGTGTGCACACCCCTGCGCTGACGGTTGTTGACGATGTGTCAGCAGCCGCCGGGATCCCCGCGATCCGGGATGCGGCCAATCTTGTCATGGAGGCCGCGCGGGGCGGCAAGCGGGTCGTGCGTGCGGTCTCCGGTGACCCGGGGCTGGACGGCGACGCGGGCACGGAGATGTTCGCCTGTGCCACCGCGGGCATTCCCTTCGAAGTCGTCCCCGGCATCGCAGCCGCGGTCGGTGTGCCGGCGTACGCCGGGGTACCGCTGCGCGACGCGCAGGGCACGGACGTACGGCTCGTGGACGCCAGGACCGCCGGTGAGCGGTGCTGGACCGAGCTCGGCGCGAGCGACGGCACGGTCGTCATCTCCACCACCCTGGACTCGGTCGCGAGCGCCGCCGGTGAGCTGGTCGCGGCCGGCCGTAAGCCGGACACCCCGATGACCGTCACCGTCGCCGGTACGACCACTCGTCAGCGCACCTGGAACGCCACGCTCGGCACCATCGCGCAGATCCTGAAGCAGGCGAAGGTGCTGCCCTCCCCGGAGGGGCACCAGCCCGTCATAGCCGTGGTCGGTGAGCGCAGCGCCGCCGCGCAGCGCGACCAGCTCGCGTGGTTCGAGTCCAAGCCCCTGTTCGGCTGGAAGGTGCTCGTCCCGCGGACGAAGGAGCAGGCCGCGTCGCTCTCCGACCAGCTCAGGTCGTACGGCGCGGTCCCGCACGAGGTCCCGACCATCGCGGTCGAGCCGCCGCGCACGCCCCAGCAGATGGAGCGCGCGGTCAAGGGCCTGGTCACCGGCCGGTACGAGTGGATCGCGTTCACTTCGGTCAACGCCGTGAAGGCGGTGCGGGAGAAGTTCGAGGAGTACGGGCTCGACGCCCGCGCCTTCGCCGGGATCAAGGTCGCCGCGGTGGGCGAGCAGACCGCCGCGTCGCTCGTGGACTTCGGGGTGAAGCCCGACCTGGTGCCGTCGGGCGAGCAGTCGGCGGCCGGGCTGCTGGAGGACTGGCCGCCCTACGACCCGGTCTTCGACCCGATCGACCGGGTGTTCCTGCCGCGCGCCGATATCGCCACCGAGACGCTGGTGGCGGGGCTGATCGAGCTGGGCTGGGAGGTCGACGACGTCACCGCGTACCGCACGGTGCGCGCCTCGCCGCCGCCGGCCGAGACCCGCGAGGCGATCAAGGGCGGCGGCTTCGACGCCGTGCTCTTCACCTCGTCCTCGACCGTGCGGAACCTGGTCGGTATCGCGGGCAAGCCGCACAACGTGACGGTGATCGCGTGCATCGGCCCCGCGACGGCGAAGACCGCCGAGGAGCACGGACTGCGCGTGGACGTCCTCTCGCCGGAGCCATCGGTGCACAAGCTGGCCGAGGCGCTCGCCGCGTTCGGCACGCAGCGCCGTGAGGCGGCGAAGGAGGCAGGCGAAACGGTCACGCGGCCGAGCGAGCGCAGGCCGGGCAGCCGCAGGCGCCGTACGACCTGAGACGTGTACGCCCGCGAGCCGGGCGGGTGCGTCGAACGATGTGGGGCCGGGTCGCCGAGGCGGCCCGGCCCCGCTGTCGTCTCCGGGCGGCGCCGGGCGGGCGAGGCCCTGAAGGCACGAGACCCTGAAGGCGCGAGACCCTGAAGGCAGCGAGACCTTGAAGGCACGAAGGCGCGCCCCGGGTTTCGCCGCCGGTTTCCCGGTCGTGGTGTCGGTAAAGGGGCGGGGATGCCGGGTTTATGGTCGAAGGGGTCCGACGGCCGGCCGGGCCCCGACGAAGCAGCGGACCCAAGAGGCGACTGACGATGACTGTGCACGGATCCTTCCCCGGCTCGCGGCCCCGGCGGCTGCGGGTGAACCCGGTGATGCGACGGATGGTGGCCGAGACCCGGCTGCACCCGGCGGATCTCATCCTTCCCGCGTTCGTACGCGAGGGCATCAGCCGGCCCGTTCCGATCTCCGCGATGCCCGGCGTCGTCCAGCACACGCTGGACACGCTGCGCAAGACGGCGGTGGAGGCGGCCTCGGCCGGCGTCTCCGGGATCATGCTCTTCGGTGTCCCCGAGGACGACAAGAAGGACGCGACGGGTACGGCGGGCACGGACCCGGACGGGATCCTCCAGGCCGCGATCCGCGCCGTGCGGGAAGAGGTCGGCGACGACCTGGTCGTCATGTCCGACCTGTGTCTGGACGAGTTCACCGACCACGGCCACTGCGGGGTACTGGACGACCAGGGGCGGGTCGACAACGACGCGACCCTGGAGCGGTACGCCGAGATGGCCCAGGTCCAGGCCGACGCGGGCGCCCATGTGGTGGGCCCCAGCGGCATGATGGACGGTCAGATCGGCGTCGTGCGCGACGCGCTCGACACGATCGGCAGGGAGGACGTGTCGATCCTCGCGTACACCGTGAAGTACTCGTCGGCGTTCTACGGCCCGTTCCGGGAGGCCGTCGGCTCCTCGCTGAAGGGCGACCGCAAGACCTACCAGCAGGACCCGGCGAACGCCCGGGAGTCACTGCGCGAGCTGGCGCTCGACCTCGAAGAGGGCGCCGACATGGTGATGGTCAAGCCGGCGCTGCCGTATCTGGACATCCTGGCGCGTATCGCGGCCGAGGTGGACGTGCCGGTCGCGGCGTACCAGATCTCCGGCGAGTACGCGATGGTCGAGGCGGCGGCGGAGAAGGGCTGGATCGACCGCGACGCGGCGATCCTGGAGACCCTGACCGGGGTCAAGCGCGCCGGGGCGAACATGATCCTGACGTACTGGGCGACCGAGGTGGCGGGGAAGCTCTGACGCCGGGCGGTGAGGCCGGGGCTGTGCAGGCCGGGGTCCTGGCGCCCGGCCCTGAGACCGGGGCTGTGAGGCCGGGTCCCTGAGGCCGGGGGCTCCGAGACCCGGGGCTCCGAGGCCGGGCTGTCGGAGGTCGCTGGTAGAACAGGGCGCACCGATGCCGGCCCCAAGAGCCCCGGGAGCCCCCCTTGTCCTACGTCCAGCACGTCGAGCGGTTCCATGGCCTACCCGTACTGACCGTTCCGCCGTACACCCGGGCCACGGAACTGCCCGACGCCGGTTCGGTCGCCTGGCGTCTGTGGACCGGGCCGTACTCGTCCGACGAGGACTACGAGGACTACTGGGACCGCTTCACCAGCACGGTGGAGCTGGCGAAGGTACGGGCGCTGGTCCTCGGCCATGGCGCGCACTACCTGTCCGACCAGCCGCTCATCGACCTGAGCTCCCGGCTGGCCGGCCTCGAAGCGCTCTTCCTCAGTGACCTGGAGGACGAGGAGGAGATGATCTCCTCGATCGGGCAATCCGATCTCGCGCCGCTGCTGGAGGCGTTTCCCGGTCTGCGGGAGCTGGCCGTTCGCGGGGGAGCGGGGCTGGACTTTCCCGTGACAGGTCACGCGGGGCTGCGGGTGCTGCGTGTCGAGTCCGGTGGGCTGCCTCCCGAGGCGGCGGCGCACATCGCCGCCGCCGATCTGCCCTCGCTGGAGCGGCTGGAGCTGTGGCTGGGAGACGACGAGTACGGCGGCGGCACCACCGTCGAGCAGCTCGCCCCGCTCCTCGCGGGTGAACACAAGCCCGCTCTGCGCCACTTGGGCTTGCAGAACAGCCCCATCCAGGACGAACTGGCCGCCGCGATCGCCTCCGCGCCGGTCGTGCCACGGCTCACCTCACTGAGCCTGTCCATGGGCACGCTCTCCGACGAGGGCGCGGAAGCGCTGCTGCACGGGCAGCCGCTCACCCACCTCAGGGAACTCGATCTCTCACACCACTTCCTCAGCCACGACATGATGCTGCGGATATGGACGGCGCTGGAGCCCGCGGGGGTTCGGGTGAACCTGTACGGGAGGAATGAGGTGGAAGGCGATGAATGGGGTGAATGGGCGGTCGACGACGAGGAGTTCGGCAACGGCGGCCGTTACATCGCGGTGGCCGAATGACCGCCGCACCTGATCCTCGCCGCCGTACTCGCCCCGCGCGCCCGCCCCGCTCCCGAAAGGTCCACGATGTCGAACAGCCCTGAATCCCAGGATCCGGAGGACCTCCGGATCACCCATCTCCGGGTGGGACGTGAGACCTCCTGGGCGAAGCCCGACCGGCGGGTGCCGTTCGGGCATGTTCTGTTGGCCGCCGCGACGGTGGAGTGTTCTCCCGCCGCCATCGTGTCGAGGCTGACCGCGCTGGGATACACCGACGTCGAGCTTCCGGACGGCCCGCTGCCCCGCACGGTCGACCGGGACGACGCTCTGCTGATCAAGGCGGAGACGTACAGCCTGTCGTGGTTCGAACTCGGCAAGCCCGTGCCGCTGCGGCACATACTCGCCGCGGCGGGCCGGGTGGGCCGGAGCCCCGCCGACGCCGCGCGCAGGCTGACCGCCTTCGGCTACGCCGTCCAGGCCGGGCATCCGCTGCCCGAATCCCCGGACACCCGGGACATCGCGCTGATCCGCACGGGAGGCAGGGGCAACGGAGAGTGGCTGGACTGGGGCGCGGAGGTGCCCGCACGCCATGTGCTCGCTGCCGCGGCGGAGCTCGGGTACAGCCCGTACGCCGCCGCCACCCGGCTGATCGGGCTCGGCTTCCGGCTGCCCTACACGCCCGAACCCGGGGACGAGCGGATTCTCCGATGCGGGGTCGGCCACAAGCCCTGGCCGTCCCGGTACTCAGCCGTGCCCAGCGGGCATGTCCTCGATGTCGCACGGGAGACGGGCCGGCCGCAGGCGGCCATTGTCGCCCGGCTGAGGGAGCTGGGCTGCGGAACGGACGGGCCCGTGCCGGACGCTCCGGAGGCGGACGACCTCGTTCTCCTCAGCCAGGAACTGGACGGCCGCGCGCCCTGGTTGTCGGTGAACCGTGTCGTCGGGGTGCAGCTGCGGCACATCCTGCGCGCGGCCCTCGTGACGGGACGGACCCCCGCGGACATCACCGGGAGGCTGGCCGCGCTGGGGCACTGGCTGCACGACAACGCGAAGGTGCCCGCGGTCGCGGACGTGAAGGACATCCGGCTGCTGGAGACGGTCGACCGCTCGTCCCTGGACAACGTCCATCTCGAACATGTCCTGCGCAGCGCGAGCCTGACGGGGAGGAGCCCGGCGGACGTCGCGTCGCGGTTGACCGCCCTCGGCTACCGGCTGCCGGACGAGGTGGACTACCCGGAGGTACGGGGTACGGTCGCGGCCTGATCGGGGCCCCGGCCGCTGTTCGGGCGGGGCCCCGATCAGACGGGGGCTGGGCGAGGGTGTCACCAAGTGAGAGCGTCACCAGGTGAGGGCGTCGGCCATCTCCATCTGCCAGTACGACACGGACGTGGTGTCGGAGATCATCGTCCCCGCGGGGAGTGCGATCGGGCCGTAGGGGGAACCCACCGAGCCCTGGTTGTCGCGTCCGGGGAAGTGGACGGTCAGCTCCTCCGCCGCGATGTCCGGGGACCCGTCGCCGCCCAGGGCGATCGAGGCGTAGGCCGACTGTCCCGGGGAGAGGGTGACGACGGCCTGCGGCTGGCTGTCCTCGTTGACCTGCGTGGCGGCCTGGGCGTCATCGAAGCGGAGGAGCGGGGCGTAGTAGGCGTCGCAGTTCTTGCCACCGGTGTTGGTGACCGTCAGGAGAAGGTGATTGATCGGTCGGCTGACCTGGCTGACCTTGACCTTGGCGTTGTCGCCCGTGCAGGCGGTGCCCCTGGAGGGGGCCTTGGAGGTGGTGTTCTTGGCGGCGCTGTCCTTCGGGGTGCTGTTCTTCGGGGTGGTGCCGCCCCCGCTTGTGCCTGTGTTGCTGCCGCCGCCTTCGCTGTTGCCGCTGAGCCGGTCGGCGGACGTCTGCTGTTCGTTGTCCGTCGGCGTCTGCTGCCCGGCCGGCGGCGTGCTGGAGGACGCGGCGGTCCCTCCGGAGTTCTTCGCGGCGTCGGCGGAGTCGCCGGGCCCGCAGGCGGTGAGGGCGAGGGAGGCGATAAGAGCGGTCGCGGCTGCCGCGACGGCGCGATGACGGATCGTACGCATAAGGATGGAGTCCCCGTTTCGGTGAGGTTGTCGAGTGATGCGTTCAGCGACGGTTGACGAGCGTGAGCACGACCACCGTGGAGGCGATCACCACGACGACGGCCAGCGCGTCGACCAGGCTGATACGGAGTCGAGTTCTGATTTCTGCTCCCCGTTCGGCCGGCGCTGCACCCACCTTGCGGGGCGGTCGGAAGCGGCCGCAATCGGCAGGGGACAATGGGGGAAGCTGGAACGCTCGCACAGACTCTGACCTGGGGAGACATGGTTTCCCTGGAACGCGTTCCCGGGACGGACCGGCAGGAACCAGGGAGGGGAACAACGGGTGGCGACGACCGAGGCCGAGGCTTTCGCGGAACTGCTCAGGGGGCTGAAGGACCGCTCGGGACGCAGCTACGGCGTCCTCGCGGGGAGGCTCCATGTCAGTACGTCCACGCTGCACCGCTACTGCAACGGGGACGCCGTGCCGACCGATTACGCGTCGGTGGAGCGGCTCGCGCGGCTGTGCGGGGCGAGCGCCGAGGAACTGGTCGAGCTGCACCGGCGGTGGATCCTCGCCGACGAGGCGAGACGGCGGGCCCGGTCGGCTCCGTCGGCCTCGCCGTCTGCCACCCCGGTGCCCGTGTCTCCGGCGCCCGGCTCGGGGACTGACGGTGATGCCGGTGCGGGTGCCGGTGCCGGTGATGACGGTGAGGCTGAGGCCCCGGCCGAGGTTGCCCCCGTACCGGAGGCCGGACCCCGGCCCGGAGCCGGCCCCGGTCGCGAGTCCGTGACCGAGCCCGTACCCGTACTCGTATCCGGGTCCGAGTCCGGGTCCGGGTCCGGGTCCGTGCTCGGGTCCGTCGCCGGGCCCCGCGTCGCCCGTTTCCCCCGTACCAAACGCCTGCGTCTTGTTCTAGCCGCCGTGGCGGTCGTCGCGGTCGTCGTACCCGCCGTCGCCTACGCCGGCAGGCCGTCGACCGATGACCGTTCCGCCGCCTCGGAGGTGTCGGAGGCTCCGTACCAGGAGACGGAGGAGAGCGCCTCGCCCTCCGCCTCGTCGGACGGCAAGGACAAGCAGGCGCCGTCCGCCTCGCCCTCCCTCACCCCTTCCCGGAGCGCGAGCCCGTCCGGCGCCCCCACCACGCGTGAGGAGCCCACGGCAGCGGGCAAGCCCTCCAGTGACGCGGTGCCGGTGACGGTGGCGACCCGGCCGTACGCCTTCGAGGACCCGTGCAGTCAGCACTACCTCATCGACAGCCCGCCCGAGGAGGTCCCCCCGCCGCCCACCGAGCAGGACGCGCCCGGCTGGGTCGGGGCGCTCGGCGGGGTGGCGAGCGACAGTCAGTTCATCGAGCTGACCTTGCAGGGCACGGGCAGTGAGACGGTCGTGCTGCGGGCCCTGAACGTACGGATCGTGAAGAGCGACGCCCCGCTCGCCTGGACCGACTACGCGATGGGTGTCGGCTGCGGCGGCGGCGTGGGCACGAAGTCCTTCGCCGTCAACCTGGACGCGGGCCGGCCCAGTTCCGTACCGAAGGCCGGACAGCGGGACTTCCCTTACAAGGTCAGCGAGTCGGACCCCGAGGTCTTCTACATCTCGGCCAGTTCGAAGACGCGGGACGTCAGCTGGTACCTGGAGCTGGATTGGACCAGCGGTGAGCGGCACGGCACGATCCGCGTGGACGACAACGGGAAGCCCTTCCGTACGAGCGGGGCGGCGGGGCGTCCTTCGTACAACTACCCGCCGGGTGGGTCGGAGTGGCAGAAGCCCCTTGACGGCTGACGGCTGACGGCTGAGCGTCGACGTAGATATTGCATCGGGCGTTCCAAAACCTGTAGCGTGCCGGTCATGGCCAGACCGAGGACATTCGACGAGGACCGGGCCCTGGACGCGGCGATGCGTACGTTCTGGGCGAACGGTTACGAGGCGACCTCGACCCAGGACCTGTGCGAGGCCACCGGGCTGGGCCGCAGCAGCATCTACAACACCTTCCACAGCAAGCGCGACCTGTTCACCCGGTCCCTGGCCCGCTACATCGACACCATGACCACGCGGCAGATCCGCATCCTGGAGGACCAGGAGCGGTCGGCGGTGGAGCGGATCCAGGCGCTGTTCGACAGCATCATCGAGGGTGAGTTCGAGGTCCGTGAGGGGGTCCGTGGCGAGGGTGGCGGTCGCAGTCTGGGCTGTCTGACGGTCAATACGACCGTGGAACTCGCCGGACGCGACCCGGGCGCGGACGCCATTCTGGACCGCGATCTGACGCTTCGGCTCGCCGCGCTGCGGGCGGTGCTGGAGGCCGGTCAGCGCGCGGGTGAGATCGGCTCCTCGCGGGACGCGGGCGAACTGGCCCGGTTCCTCAACGCGGTGATCGGCGGCATGCGGGTCTCCGCCCAGGGAGGCGCGGACCGCGCCGCGCTGGAGTCGATCGCGGCCATCGCCGTGGACGCGCTCCGGCACTGATCCGCGCGGGCGCCCCGCACGCGCATGGGGTGCGCTTCCGTGTGCCCAAATTTTGAACTGATCGATCTAAAACAATCGCCATCGCCATCGCCATCGCCAATGCCGTCACCATCACCATCACGATCACGGGAGCCACCTGCCATGCCCCGCGCTGTTTACGTCCTCGCCTTGGGCATCTTCGCCATGGTGACCAGCGAGTTCGTCGTCGCTGGACTGATGCCCCAACTCGCCGCCGGACTGGACGCGACCGTCCCGCAGATCGGCTACCTGATCACCGCCTTCGCGGTGGCCATGGCCTTCGGAGGGCCCTTCCTCACCGTCGCGCTTCTGAGGACGCGGCAGAAGACCGCGCTGATGATCCTGTTCGCCGTCTTCCTGGTGGGCAATGTGCTGGCGGCCACCGCCACCGGTTACGGCGTGATGGTGGCGGCGCGGCTGATCACCGGCGCCGCCTCGCAGGCGTTCTTCGGGGTGGCCCTCTCGATCTCCGCCCAGCTCACCCGCCCCGAGGTACGGGGACGAGCCATCGCGGCGGTGATGAACGGGCTGATGCTGGGCACGCTGCTCGGACTGCCGCTGTCCACCCTGATAGGTGAACGGTTCGGCTGGCGGGCCGCCTTCTGGGCCATCTCCGCTCTGACCGTTCTCGCCGCGCTCTGCACGATCGTTGGTGTGCCGTCCCTGGGCCGTGCCGAGGGAACAGGGAACTTCCGCGCGGAACTCACGGTCTTCAAGAAGCGCCGGCTGTGGCTGGCGCTCTCCACGAGCACGATGATCATCGGCGCGACCTTCGCCGCGTTCAGCTATCTCAACCCGATCCTGACGGAGGTCACCGGCTTCTCCACCAGAGCCGTACCGCTGCTGCTCATCGCGTACGGCGCGGCGACCGTCATCGGCAACACCGTCGTCGGCCGACTCGCCGACCGGTACACGCTGCGCGTGCTGGGCGGCGGACTCGCCCTGAACCTGGCGTTCCTCGCCGGGTTCGCGCTGCTCGCGGATGTGCCGGTGCCCGCTGTTGTGTGCATGCTGGGCATCGGACTGGTCGGCGTCACCATGAACCCCGCGATGGCCATCCGCGTCCAGCGCACGGCGAACGCGCGTGCCCTGGTGAACACCGTCCACACGTCCTTCATCACCCTCGGCGTGATCATCGGCTCGTCCGTGGGCGGACTCGCGATCAACGGCTTCGGGCTGCGGGGACCGCTGTGGCTGGGCGCGGTGCTGGCGGCGGTCGGCCTGGCCACGCTGCTCCCCGACGTCGTACGGGGGCGGTTGCGCCCATGCCCGAGTCCGGAATCGTCGTATGTGAAGAGTTAGGGGCCTGTCCGGCGTCCGTGACCCACCGCCGCCCTCGTTGTCGCTTCGGCGGGGCCGGCCGTCGTCCGCGAGGAGCCGCGCGGGCGGCATCGCTACTACCACCTT
The DNA here is from genome assembly GCF_040681655.1 of Streptomyces sp. NPDC051662. NCBI lineage: Bacteria > Bacillati > Actinomycetota > Actinomycetes > Kitasatosporales > Streptomycetaceae > Streptomyces > Streptomyces sp. NPDC051662. The sequence goes on along the minus strand of NZ_JBFAZD010000016.1, from coordinate 196,136 downwards.
GAGGCGGCACCACTGGCCGAAGTGGGCGAGTGGCTGCATCCCTTCGAGCACTACTGGCGCGCCCGGATGGGCGCGCTGAGCGACCTGATCGACGAGGAGAACCCGTGAGCACCACCGACCCGAAGGTCATCCGCTGCGACCAGTTCATCGCCCATTCGCCCGCGGCGGTCTGGCGGGCGCTGACCGATCCCGAACTGCACGCGCGGTGGTGGGCCGCCGGTGATGTACGACCCGTCGTGGGTCACCGCTTCACCCTGGACATGGGGCAGTTCGGACAGCAGTCCTGCGAGGTGCCGGCGGTCGAGCCCGAACGCCTGCTCCGCTACAGCTTCGCCCCCGGCTCGCTGGACACCACGATCACCTGGCAGCTCCACCCCGAGGGCACGGGCACCCGCCTGTTCCTCGAACACGCCGGGTTCGACCTCGAATCCCCCCTGGGCAGGACCGCGTTCGACGGCATGGGACGTGGCTGGCCGGGCATCCTGCGGCGCGTCGAGCCGTCCCTCGCAGCGGCGAGCCAAAAGACCTGCGTCTGCGATCCGACCCAGCCGCTTCTACGGCCGAGTTGTCGCGGCAACGTCGCCGAAGATCCTTTCGGCTCCGATCCGCCGCATGCGTTCGGTGCCCCATTCTCCCAAGGAGGCAAGAGCAGCGTTGAGCGAGACGCCGTGCTCCGTCAAGGAGTACTCGACCTTCGGTGGCACCTCGCGGTACACCTCACGATGCACGAGCCCGTCTTCTTCCATCTCCCGCAGATGTTGAATCAGCATCTTCTCGCTGACACCCGGCAGACCGCGTCGAAGCTCGGCGAACCGGCGGGTCCCGTGGTGGTGCAGCTCCCAGAGGATGAGCGGCTTCCACTTGCCGGCGACTACGTCCATCGCCGCGTCGATGCCACAGAAATAGGGACCACGTCGCGCTGATGCTGCCATCCGCCCCCCAGAGATACTTACTCACGGGTGAGTACCCGACTAATTAGTCCGTACTGGTCAACTCTACTGGCTGCGGAGAGGATCGAGCCGAAGGACAAACACGAGGGGGAGCGCCAAAAAATGACAACTGACAACAGCGTTCAGGTGAGTGTTCTCGGGCTGGGGGCCATGGGCAGCGCTCTCGCGGGCGCCCTGGTGAAGGCCGGATACGCGACCACATGCTGGAACCGCTCACCGGGGAAGGCGGACGACCTCGTCGCGCAGGGCGCCAAGGCCGCCGACACGGCCGGCGACGCGGTCCGGGCCGGCCGATTGGTGATCGTATGCCTGCTGGACCACGCGTCGGTCCGTGAGGTGCTCGATCCGCTCTCCGATGAGCTGGCCGGACGAACCCTGGTCAACGTGACCACGACGTCACCCGCTCAGTCACGGGAGATGGCCCGCTGGGCCGCCGACGCCGGGGTCGCGTATCTGGACGGCGGCATCATGGCCGTACCGCACATGATCGGCCAACCTGGTGCATCGATCCTCTACAGCGGTTCGGCCGATGTCTTCGATCAGTACGAGCCGCTGCTCGACCTGTGGGGAGCCAGCACCTACTTCGGTGAGGATGCCGGACTGGCATCCCTGTGCGACCTCGCCCTGCTCGCGTCCATGTACGTCATGTTCGCCGGATTCATGCACGGCGCCGCCATGGTCGCGCCGGCCGGCGTGACGGCGGGCGAGTTCGCTGCCATGGCCACACCTTGGCTGACCGCCATGACCAGCGCCTTCGAAGGTTTCGCCGCGGTCATCGACGGCGGGGACTACACCGTCGAAGGGCAACAGAGCCTCGACTTCTCCAACCTCAGTGACCTCCTGGCCGCCAGTTCCGACCAGGGCATCAGCACCGAGGCAGTCGCCATGGTCCATCGGCTCGTCCAACGCCAGATCGACGCAGGCCATGGAGAGGACGGCTTCGCCCGAATCATCGAGAGCATCAAGCAGCCGGGCTGACGACTCCTCACCGTGGGAGTTTCTTCCCCAGGAGCTGGACTGTGCTGCTCCCGGGGCCTATCACGCCTCTCCGCGCGAGCTCTGAGCTGTGCGATTCGCCTGAAGTTACGGATTCGGAGGCGCAGGGCAGGTATCGGGCTGGCAAGCGCCGCCCGGGCCCCTGTCGGGGCGCGCGCCCGTCACGCACGCATCCGTCCACGGGAAGGACACGGACATGACCATCCGTCCACGCGGAACCGGCGGTCTCCCGCCCGCGTTCACCGCATCCGAAACGTCCTCGTTCCTGGAGTTCCTGTCGGCACAGGCACCCGACCTGCTGCCCACCGGACGGGCGATACCCGCGGTGAAGGGCGGCTTCGAGGCGCCCCATGGCACCACCATCGTCGCGGCGGAGTACGCCGACGGCGTGCTGGTGGCGGGGGACCGGCGCGTCACGATGGGCAACGTCATCGCACACCGCGAATGCGACAAGGTCTTCCCCGCCGATGAGCACTCGGCCATAGCCATCGCCGGGACCGTGGGCCTCGCGATCGAACTCGTCAAGCTGTTCCAACTGGAGCTTGAGCACTACGAGAAGATCGAGGGCGCGGCCCTCTCCCTCGACGGCAAGGCGAACCGGCTCACCACCATGGTCCGCGGCAACCTCTCCATGGCGATGCAGGGGCTGGCCGTGGTACCGATCTTCGCCGGCTATGACCTGGACAAGGGAGAGGGGCGCATTTTCTCCTACGACGTCACCGGCGGCCGGAGCGAGGAGAGAGGCGTGGCCGCCACCGGATCCGGTTCCGTCTACGCACGCGGTTCCCTGAAGAAGCTCTACCACGAGGGCATGTCGGAACAGGAAATCGTCATGGCCGCGGTGCACGCGCTCTACGACGCCGCGGACGACGACTCGGCCACGGGCGGCCCCGATCTCACCCGACGTCTCTTCCCGCTCGTCGCGCTCATCACGGCGGACGGATACCGACAACTGACGCAGGACGAAGTCGCCGAGGTCGCCCACACGGTGGTCGAGCAGCGTCTTCAGGTACCGAATGGCCCCCGAGCACCGCTCCTTTAGGCCGCCCGGTACGCCGTATCCGTATCCGCATCCGCCTGGCGGGCCGCGAAGGTGGTGAAGGCGGCCCAGGAGGTGGGGGCGAGGGTGAGGGTGGGGCCGGTGGGGTTCTTGGAGTCGCGGATGTGGATGGCGTGGGGGCGGGTGGCGACTTCGAGGCACTCGCCGCCTTCACTGCCGCTGTAGCTGGATTTGAACCACTGAAGCGCGGTGTTCATTGCTCTCCTAGAAGCTCGTCCAGCAGGCCCAAGGAATCCTCGGGGGTAAGGGCCTGCGAACGCAGCATCGCATACTTGCGAGCCAGGATGGACACCTCATCAGGGTCAGAGACCCACTGGCTGCCGCGCTGGGTTTCGTTGTAGGCGAGATGTTGGTGATCGGCGGTTTCCAGCAGGATGAAGGGGCCGTCCAGCCCGGCGTGGGTTTTCCGCTGAAGCAACAGGAACTGGATTGAGAGGCCCGGGAGTTCAGCGCATGTGCGTAGGTGGCGCAGTTGGTCGGCGTGGACCTTTGGGCCCCCGATGGGAAGGCGGAACACCGGCTCCCAGATGACGTAGCTGATGGTCGGAGGCATCTTGCGGTGCAGGATCTCTTGGCGCTCGATTCGGGCGGCAGTTTTGGTCTCGACTTCGTCCTCGTCGAAGGCCGGGATGCGGCTACGGAAAACCTCGCGTGCGTATGCCTCGGTCTGGAGCAGGCCAGGCAGGACCTGGTTCGCGTACAGCGATAGAGCGATCGCCTCGCGTTCGTGATCCACGTACTGCTCCGCCCACAGCGGGAACTGGTCAATCTCAGGCATGTTGGCCACTCCGACCGACAACGCCCCTTTAGTATCGAGGAGCTCGTCCAGCACCTCCGCCAGATCCGCCTTCAGCGGCCGTCGACCCTGCTCGATCGACGCGATGGTCTCCTCGTCGGCGATGACGCGTTCAGCGAGGGAACGCTGTGTGTAGCCCGCCGCCCGGCGGAAGGCCGCCAGCTGGGCGCCCAGCATCTTCATCGCCGAGGCGTTCTTCTTTCTCGGATGTTTCCTGGGATTCATGCCGGCCCAACTCCCCACGTGCGCGCGTACTTGATCCTGGGGCAGCCCGTACAAAAGATCTGTACGGGGTCACCTGGTGCTCAAGTTTAGTTACTCTCCGCGACGATCGCTCCATGACTGCGACAACTCGCCACTCCGTACTCCGGGAGCGCTTCTTCCGCCGCGATCGCCGGTCCGTTCCCGCCGCCAGGCTGTTCACCCATCAAGCTCTCGTCGACTGGGATCTGACCGAGGGCTTCCGCGCGGACGACGTATTGCTGTGCGTGAGTGAACTCGCCACGAACGCGCTGCTGCACGGGGTGCCGCCGGGGCGGGGGTTCCGGCTGAATCTGGAGTACGACGGAGACGTACTCCGTATCGAGGTGCACGACAGCGGACCCGGCGTCCCACGGATCGTTGATTCGGCGGACGGCGAGGGCGGACGGGGGCTGCTCCTCGTCGCGGCGTTCGCCGACAAGTGGGGTGTGGGGGAGCGGAGTCCCGGCAAGGTGGTCTGGTGCGAGTTCGTGGTGGACCGGAAGGAAGCCGACGAGACGACGCCCCCGGCGGTCACGCACCACGCCGAGGGCTGGCTCGGTCTCCTGCTGGCCCGGCCTTAGTGCCCCTCCCCGGTCCTCCGAGGCGCCCGACACTTCCCGATCGAGCTGGCGGGGGGCCCGGAGGGGATCCGTGGATGGGACGGTCCGTTGCCGACCTCGGGTCGGTGGGTGGTCTGCGCGGCAGTGGAGTGGGGCGGCCCGGCACCGGCTCAGCGTCTGACCGTCGTGGGCGGTCGAGACTCATGCCCCGCTGGTGGCGGTTGGTTGTCGGGTGTGGGTGAGGACCGAGGGGTAGTCGGGCTCACTCGGGACGTGTGGATGCGGGTGGGGGCCGCCCCTAGGTTTCAGTTTCGCGGTTGCGGGTTGGGTGTCAAGGGCGCTCCTACGTCGCGTCGGCAAGCCGATGGGCTGCGCCCACCCTTGACACCCAACCCTCCACCGCAAGTGCAGCTTTGAGGGGGGCGGCCCGGGGGGAGGGGTCCCCGGGGAAGCTCCCTTGTCCAAAGGTCCGCTCCCGGCTTTCAGCCCGGTGGGCCCTGCGGGGCTGCGCGGCAGTGGAATGGGGCGGCCCGGCACCGGCAAAGCGACTGACGGCATGTGGGAGGCCGGGACTCATGCCCCGCTGGTGAGGCTGTGTGGGTGGTGGGGTGGCTGTGACTCATGAGGCGCTGATTGGGCGGGTCAGAGGAGGTGATGTGTCGTGGAGACGACTTAACCGAACTCAGGACGCATCACCTGCCTGAGGGCCCCGGAATGGCCCGCCAAACTGGGACATAGGGGGTGGGTGGCGGGTCCGTCCGCCTCGGCTGACAGGTGCACCTGTCAATGGACTGTCACCAGCGGGGCATGAGTCCCAACCCCCCCCACTCACGCCAGGTCGCTGAGCCGGTGCCGGGCCGCCCCATTCCACTGCCGCGCAGACCACCCACCGGCCCGAGGCCGGGAACGGACCCTCCGCACATGGGTGCTTCTCCGGGGACCCCTCCCCCCGGGCCGCCCCCCTCAAAGCTGCACTTGCGGTGGAGGGTTGGGTGTCCAGGGTGGAGCGGAGCGGAATCGGCGCAGCCGACGCGACGAAGGAGCGCCCTTGACGCCCGGCCCGGAGCCGCGAAACTGAAGCCTGAGGGGCGGCCCCCACCCGCCATCAAACCCCCCGGGTCACCCCGACTACCCCTCGGTCCTCACCCACACCCGAAGTCGAACCCCCACCAGCGGGGCATGAATCTCAGCCCCTTCCCGACGGTCAGACGCTTTGCCGGAGCCGGGCCACCCCACTCCACTCCCGCGCGCCCCGCAGGGCCCACCCACCCGAAAGCCGGGACCCGGCCCCCGACCCCCGGCACATGGGTGCTTCCCCGGGGACCCCGCCCCCCGCGTCAGCCGACCAGCGGTCAGCCCAGCACCGTCATGCGCCGTCGTGCGCGGTCACGCGCCGTACCGTCCGGCCACCTCCGCCCCGCCGGGCGTGCGACCGTTCGCCAGCCTTGATCATCCATATGAATTACCCAATGGGCGACGGTCCGCCGACGCGGCCTCCCCTCCCCTCAATATGACGGCGGAATGACGCCCTGTTCCGGCTGCGGTGTACGCCTTCCTCCTAGGAGTCCCCGCCCGGCCGGCCCGACTCAGGAAGAGTAGATGCCGACAACTACCCGCAGATTCACCCGTATTGTCAAGGCCGCCGTGGCCGTGGTCGTCTCGACGGCGGCCTTCGCCGTGCCCGCCACCGCCACAACCGCCCTCGCGACCCCCGCCGCGCCCGCCGAGAACCACGGCAGGGCGGTGTTCGTCCAGAACGACCGTGTCGAAGGCAATCAGGTGATCGCCTACAGCCGCGAGGTCGACGGTTCCCTGCACAAGCGTACGGTTTACGGCACCGGCGGCAAGGGCGGTGTCCTCGGTGGCTCCGTCGTGGACCACCTGGCCTCGCAGGGATCGCTGACGTACGACCATCACCACAAGCTGCTGTACGCGGTCAACGCCGGCAGCAACACGGTCACCGTGTTCGCGGTCGACGGCGACCGGCTCCACCGTAAGCAGGTCATCGAGTCCGGCGGCGTGTTCCCGGTCAGCGTCACCGCGCACGGGGACCGTGTCTTCGTACTCAACGCGCGCGAGGGCGGCTCCATCCAGGGCTTCCGGCTCAAGGAAGGCAAGCTGCACCCGGTCGCGGCCTGGCACCGTGCGCTGCGTCTGGACACCGGCGCCGCGCCCGAGTTCACCCACACCCCGGGCCAGGTGGCCTTCACCCCCGAGGGATCACAGCTCGTCGTCACCACCAAGCTGGGTGGCAACAGCATCGAGATCTTCCACCTCGGCCGTGACGGCGTGCTGTCGCACAAGCCCGTGGTGGACAGCAAGCCGGGCGCGCAGCCGTTCGGACTGACCTTCGACGCGCAGAACCGCCTCGTCGTCGCCGACGGCGTGGAGGACGCCCTCCTGACGTTCCGTATCCACAAGGACGGCCGTACCACCCTGGTCGACGCGGCACCGACCGGTCAGCAGGCCACCTGCTGGGTCTCCCGCACCGGTGACCACTTCTTCGCCTCCAACGCGGGCAGCAACACCGTCACCCGCTTCCACCAGGACCGCGAGGCCCGTCTCGAACGCCTGGGCAACACCCCGACGGGCGTGGGCACGGTCGACTCGTCCATCACCCCCGACGGTCACTTCCTCTATGTCCAGACCGGCGGCGCGGGCGCCGTCGACGCCTTCCGTATCCACGGAGACGGCTCGCTGACCAAGATCAGCACTACCAAGGTGCCCGACGGAGTCGGCGGCGAAGGCATCGTCGCGCTCTGAGAGCACTCTCCCGGAGTGGGAACGGGGCGCCATCGCCGGCCGGCGATGGCGCCCCGTCGTGCGTGCGGAGCGTTACAGGCGCTCGGGTGACTGGATGCCCAGCAGCGCCAGGCCCTGCCGGAGCGTGCGGGCCGTGATGTCGCAGAGGAAGAGACGGTTCTCGACCAGCTCCGCCGGGTTCTCGTCGCTCAGTACGTGGCACTGGTCGTAGAACGTCGTGTAGTGCGACGCCAGTTGGTACAGGTACGCGGCGAGCTTGTGCGGTTCGTACGCCGACGCGACCTCCGCCAGCACCTCGCCGAACTGGTCCACATGCAGGCCCAGCGCCCGTTCGGCCGGGGCCAGGTCCAGCTCCGGGTGGGCCACCGGCTTCGCGTCGCCCGCCTTGCGCAGGATCGACTGGATACGGGCGTACGCGTACTGGATGTAGACGGACGTGTCGCCGTTCAGCGAGACCATCTGGTCCAGGTCGAACTTGTAGTCCCGGGCGGCGGACGTGGACAGGTCGGCGTACTTCACCGCGCCGATGCCCACCTGCTTGCCGCGCTCGGCGATCTCCTCCTCGCTGAGGTCCTTCGCCTTTTCCCGTACGACCGCCGTCGCCCGCTCGACCGCCTCGTCCAGCAGGTCCTCCAGCCGTACGGTCTCGCCCGCACGGGTCTTGAACGGCTTGCCGTCCTTGCCGAGGACCGTGCCGAACGCCAGCTGGACCGCGTGGACCTCGTCGTTGAGCCAGCCGGCCCGGCGGGCGGTCTCGAAGACCATCTTGAAGTGCAGCGACTGGCGCACGTCGACCACGTACAGCAGGGTCGTCGCCGACAGGTTCCGCACCCGGTCGCGGATCGCGGAGAGGTCGGTGGCCGCGTAGCCGTAGCCGCCGTTGCTCTTCTTGACGATGAGCGGGACCTTGTTGCCGTCCGGGCCCTTCACATCGTCGAAGAACACGCAGAGCGCGCCCTCGGAGCGGACCGCGACCCCGGACTCCTCCAGGATCCGGCAGGTCTCCTCCAGCATGTCGTTGTAGCCGGACTCGCCGACGATGTCGGGGTCGCGGATCTCCATGTCAAGCTGGTTGAAGACCGAGTAGAAGTAGATCTTCGACTCGTCCACGAACCGCTGCCACAGGGCCAGCGTCTCCTTGTCACCGGCCTGGAGGTCCACCACCCGGTCCCGGGCCCGCGCCTTGAACTCCTCGTCGGAGTCGAAGAGCGTCCGGGACGCCTTGTACAGCCGGTTGAGGGAGGACATCGCCTCCTCGCCGGAGACGGCGCCCTTGTGGTCCAGCTCGTGCGGGTGCTCGATCAGATACTGGATGAGCATGCCGAACTGGGTGCCCCAGTCGCCGATGTGGTGGCGCCTGACCACGTTCTCGCCCGTGAACTCCAGGATCTCCACCATCGCCGCGCCGATCACGGCGGAGCGCAGATGTCCGACGTGCATCTCCTTGGCCACGTTCGGCTGCGCGTAGTCGATCACGGTCGTGCCGGGGTTCGGCTCGTACGGGACGCCGAGCCGGGCGTCCGCCGCGCGGGCCGCGAGGGTCTCGATGATCGCCCGGTCCGTGATCGTGATGTTGAGGAAGCCGGGGCCTGAGACCTCGACGTCCTTGATCACGCCATCGGCGGGGAGGGACGCCACGACCCGTGTCGCCAGCTCGCGCGGATTGCCCTTGAGCCGCTTGGCGAGCGCCAGGAGACCATTGGCCTGGAAATCGGCCCGGTCGCTTCGGCGCAGCAGCGGGTTCGCGGGGCCGGCCTCCGGCAGGGCTGCCGAGAGGGCGTCCGCGATGCGCTGATCGACGGTCGAAGCGAGGGAAGAGACCGAGGCCATGGGCTGGTGCCGTTCCTGTCGGGTGCGGAATGAAGTCCTGCCCAGTATCCCATGGGGTAACAAGCCATTTTCGCTCTCCCGGGGGGACCTGGGAGAATGGCAGCCGCCGGAAGGTTTGGGCGTAAGAGAGAGAAGAAGGACGTGCCGATCGTGGCTCAGAGCACCGAGACCGACTGGGTCTCCCGTTTCGCGGACGATGTCATCGCCGAGTCGGAGCGTCGTGCGCCTGGCAAACCGGTCGTCGTCGCGTCCGGACTCTCCCCCTCCGGCCCCATTCACCTGGGGAATCTCCGTGAGGTCATGACCCCGCACCTGGTCGCGGACGAGATCCGCAGGCGTGGCTACGAGGTCAGGCATCTGATCTCCTGGGACGACTACGACCGCTATCGCAAGGTCCCGGCCGGCGTTCCCGGTACGGACCCGTCCTGGGCCGAGCACCTCGGCAAGCCGCTGACGTCCGTGCCCGCCCCGGCGGGGTCGGCGTATCCGAACTGGGCCGAGCACTTCAAGGCGGCGCTGACCGAGGCGCTGGCCGAGCTGGGCATCGAGTACGACAGCATCAGCCAGACCGAGCAGTACACCTCGGGCGCGTACCGCGCGCAGATCCTGCACGCGATGAAGCACCGCGCCGAGATCGACGCGATCCTCGACCGCTATCGGACGAAGGACAAGCCGAAGAACGCCCCGGAGGGCCAGCAGCAGGGCCAGCAGGGCCAGCAGGGGCAGAAGGGGCAGCAGCAGGGGCAGAAGCAGGGGCAGAAGAAGCCCGAGGAAGCCGAGCTGGAGGCCGCCGAGGGCTCGGGCGCGGCGGCCGAGGACGACGGCAGCGGCGGGGCCGCCGGCTACTTCCCGTACAAGCCCTTCTGCGGCGGCTGCGGCAAGGACCTGACCACCGTCACCGCGTACGACGACGAGACGACCGCGCTCACCTACACCTGCACGGAGTGCGGCTTCTCCGAGACCGTCCTGCTGAGCGAGTTCAACCGCGGCAAGCTGGTCTGGAAGGTCGACTGGCCGATGCGCTGGGCGTACGAGGGCGTGATCTTCGAGCCGTCCGGGGTCGACCACAGCTCTCCCGGGTCCTCGTTCGTCGTCGGCGGGCAGATCGTGCGCGAGATCTTCGGCGGTGTGCAGCCGATCGGCCCGATGTACGCCTTCGTCGGGATCTCCGGGATGGCGAAGATGTCGTCCAGCAAGGGCGGCGTGCCCACCCCGGCCGACGCGCTGAAGATCATGGAGGCGCCGCTGCTGCGCTGGCTCTACGCGCGGCGCAGGCCCAACCAGTCCTTCAAGATCGCCTTCGACCAGGAGATCCAGCGGCTCTACGACGAGTGGGACGCGCTGGAGCGCAAGGTCGCCGACGGTTCCGTCCTGCCGGCCGACGCCGCCGCGTACGCCCGTGCCGCGGGCACTGCGGCCGGTGAGCTGCCGCGCACGCCGCGCCCGCTGCCGTACCGCACGCTGGCCTCGGTCGTGGACATCACGGCCGGTGCCGAGGAGCAGACCCTGCGGATCCTCAGCGAGCTCGACCCGGCGCAGCCGCTGGCCTCGCTGGACGAGGCGCGTCCCCGGCTGGACCGCGCGCAGAACTGGATCACCAGCCAGGTGCCGGCCGAGGCGCGGACGGTCGTGCGCACCGAGCCGGACCGGGAACTGCTCGACTCGCTCGACGCGCGGGGGCGCGAGTCGCTGCGGCTGCTGCTGGAGGGCCTGGACAGCCACTGGTCGCTGGACGGGCTGACCACGCTCGTCTACGGCGTGCCCAAGGTCATGGAGGGGCTGGCTCCCGACGCCAAGCCCACGGCCGAACTGAAGACGGCCCAGCGGTCGTTCTTCGCGCTGCTCTACCGGCTGCTGGTCGGCCGGGACACCGGGCCGCGGCTGCCCACGCTGCTGCTGGCGGTGGGCGCGGACCGGGTGCGGAAGCTGCTCGGCGGCTGAGGCCGGGCGGGCTACGGCCGGTAGCGGTCTGATCAGTGACGGTCTGATCAGTGACGGTCTGATCGGTCACGGTCTGATCGGTCACGGTCTGAATCAGTGACGCGGAAGGGTCCTCGCCCGGTGGGTGAGGACCCTTCCGGGCGTGTGCGGTCCGGCTACGCGATGTGCTCGTCCAGCTCCGACTGGTACCGGAAGCGGAAGTCCTTGAGGTAGGGGCGGAGCGAACTCTCGCTCAGCGGGCCGCCGGTGCGGCCGGTGATCCCGTACAGATCGAGCAAGTACAGCCCGAACTGGCGGCCGTTGGGGAAGTCGCCGTGCTCGCTGATGTACTTGCGGAAGGCGCTGAAGTACGCCTCCTCGCGGGAGAGATCGTCGGGGAGGGCGGGGACGGGCAGTTCCTCGGGCTGGTCCTGGACGGGGGAGGGCTCGGCGTACTGCCGCTGCTCCGCCGTCCGTTCGGGGATCTGCTCCGGCTCCGGGGCCGAGTACGGGCCCTCCACGCGCTGACCGGGTACGCCGCCGAGCGGGCGGCTGCGGCCGGGACCGGCGGGGATCATGACCGGCGAGGGGTCCTGGCCTTCGGCGTACGCGGGGTTGTACGCGCCTTCGTACGCAGTCTCCTGCACCTGCGGGGCCGCGAACCAGGGGCTTGTCTGGGGCTGGGGCTGAGGCTCGCTTTGGGGCTGGGGTTGCTGCTGGGGCTCGGGCTGCTGGGGGTGCTGGGAGTGCTGGGGTTGCGGCTGCGGCTGGAAGTCCTGTGTCTGTGCCTGCGCCTGTGCCTGCTGCTGCCCTTGGTCCTGGTCCTGCTTCCGCAGCTGCGGGGGTATCTGCTGCTGGGGTTGCTGCTGTTGAGGCTGGGCCTGTGTCTGCGCCTGAGTCTGGGGCTGCGGTTCCGTCCGCTCCGGGGACGGCACCGCGGCGGGTATCTCGCCCCGGCCCTGCGGGAGTTCGGCCACCGGGGGCGCGGGCGGCAGCAGCACCGGTTCGATCCCGGCGGCGGCCAGCCCCGACGGCGCGGTCTCGGCGAGCGGCACGCCGTACTTCGCGAGCCGGAGCGGCATCAGCGCGTCGATGGGCGCCTTGCGGCGCCAGTTGCGGCCGAACCGCGCCTGAAGGCGCGACTGGTAGATGAGCCGGTCCTGTTCGAGCTTGATGACCTGCTCGTACGAGCGCAGCTCCCACAGCTTCATCCGGCGCCACAGCATGAACGTGGGAATGGGCGAGAGCAGCCAGCGGGTGAGCCGTACGCCCTCCATGTGCTTGTCGGCGGTGATGTCGGCGATCCGGCCGACCGCGTGGCGCGCCGCCTCGACGGAGACGATGAAGAGGAGGGGGATCACCGCGTGCATCCCGACGCCCAGCGGGTCCGGCCAGGCAGCGGCGCCGTTGAAGGCGATGGTCGCGGCCGTCAGCAGCCATGCCGACTGGCGCAGCAGCGGGAACGGGATCCGCATCCAGGTCAGGAGGAGGTCGAGCGCCAGCAGGACGCAGATGCCCGCGTCGATACCGATCGGGAAGACCAGGGAGAACTGCCCGAAGCCCTTGGCCTCGGCGAGTTCGCGCACGGCGGCGTAGGACCCCGCGAATCCGATCGCGGCGATGATCACCGCTCCGAACACCACGATTCCGATGAGAATCCGGTGCGTGCGTGTCAGCTGCATCGCGGCCACCCGCGATCTCCTCCCGTATTCGGCCTGTATAGGGCGTCAGGTACTCGACAACAATCACTCGACGACCCGACACCCGGCGGGCACAGCCTGGCACATGAGTGTGTACGGCGTGGCGCGGGGAGCGGAGCCCGGCCTTCGGGAGAGGTCCGGGCCCCGTGGATAAGCGGAGGAAACGACCCGTGGCGGACGGGCGCGGACGGATCAGGGCGAGCGGCCGGGCTCGGTGGCGTCGGATTCGGACTCGGCGCGGGAGTCGGCGTGGGCGTCGGACTCCGACTCGGCGTCGGACTCGGACTCCGACTTCGACTCGGCGTCGGACTCGGACGGCTTCGGGCAGCCTCAGCCGGCCTTGGTCGACGCCGACGGGGCCTCGGACCCGGCCTTCGAGCTCTCCCCGGCGCCCGGCGCGTCCTCGGAGCCCGCGGCGACCGCCGCGACAGCCTCCTTGGCCGCCTTCTCCGCGTTCTTCGTCAGATCGGCGGAGCTGGGCGACTTCGCGCCCGCGTAACCCGCACCGTTGTAGGTGAGGGTGACCACGACATTCTCCGCGCGGGCCACGATCGTGGCGTACGCGAAGTCCTCGTCGGTCTTGTTGAGGGTGTACGTGACCAGCGTCGCCTGGTCGCCGATGCCGGCCGTGGCGACCGACTTGAGGCTCTTGGCGCCCGCCGTGCCCTGGGCCCCGGCGACCTCCTTCGCGTAGTACTCGCCGGCGCGCTTGGCGCCGCTGCCGAGTGTGGCGTCGGAGTCGTACCGCATGAGGGAGACATCGAGCCAGCGGTACTGCGAGCCCTTGACGCCCTTGTCGTCCAGACCGTTCCAGGAGCAGCTGCCGCGGGTGTCGATGTCGCTGGACTTCGCCGACGTACCGCCCTTGTTCTTGACCTTGGGAACGAGCGAGCCCACCGTCTTCTCGCCGATCGTGTCGCAGGCGTCGGGGAGCCCGCTGTACTTGGCCGGGGTGACGCTCGGGGCCGGTGCGGCGCTCGGGCTCGACGAGGAGCCGTCGGCGTCGCTCTTGCCGCCGGAGTCGGACGAGCAGCCGGCGACGACGAGCATCACCGGAACGGCTGCGCAGGCGAGTATGCGGGTGAGTCGCGAGGCTGAACGGTGCATGGTTCCTTCAGTCGGTCGGTTGTCATACGGTCCGATCGGCCACGGTAACCGCCGAGCCGGGTCCGCGGGCTTTCCGAGCGGGAGTCCGGGCCCCGCGCGCCCGGGGCGGGCGGCGGGGACGGGAGCGGCTATTCGTTGAGCTGCTCGTTGAGCGTTTCGGCCAGTCTCCGCGCCTTGTCCTGCAGTTCTTCGCTGTCGGGGACCACGGCGAGATGAGCGGACTGCTCGGTGTACCGGACGGTCACGATCACATTCGATGTGCGGAACACCACGCTCACCGTGCGCCGCTGAGCCGCCGCGCCGGCGCGGGCGAGAACATCGTCCAGGAAGGCGTTGTCGCCGGGGCTGTCGAGGACGCGCGGTTCGAGGCCGTCGGGGGTCGTGTCGCCTGACGGCGTCCCGGAGGGCGTGCCGGAAGGGGTCCCGGAACCGGAGGGGGCGCCGGTCTGCGGGCTCGTGCCGAGGGCGGTGTCCGTACCCGTACCGACGCCCGTGCCCGCGCCGGAACCCGAGGCGGTGGGAGTGCCGCTCGGCGTCCCGGAGGCGTTGGACGCGGGCAGCCCCGCGGCGGTCTCCTTCGTCGTGTAGACCTCACGCGCCCGGTCGGCGTCGCTCACGGCCGGGTCGTACGACACGACGCGTTCGAGGTCGATCATCAGCTGGTTCGAGGCGTCGGGGGAGGCGGCCTTCCAGCTGCACCCGACGCGGCGGTCGGTGTCGTACGTCACGGAGGCCGTGCCGTCGTACGCCTTCGCCTGCTGGTCCTCGGGGAGCGAGGCCGCGCCGGGCAGCAGATCCTTGAGCATGGAGCGCGGTACGGAGCCGCAGGCCTCGCGGAGCGTGCGGTATTTGCCGGGCTGAGCGGCGGTGGCGGTGGTGGGGCCGCCCGGCTTGGTGTCGGTGACGGCGCCGTCCGCGCCGTTCCCCCCCGAGCAGCCGGCGACCACCATCACGAGGAGCGCCGCCAGGCCGGGTACGTACGCCTTGCGCGCCTTTGGCTGCACGGTCCCGGGCTCCCTTCTGTACGGGGTTCCGCGCGGGGCTCCGCGCGAAAACTGCTTGCCGCCGTATGACGGTCGATGGACACAATGTCTATCGCACGCAACGCCGTCGATGCTGGTCGGCTGTCTCTTTTGACGGCTCTGGTTCCGGCTTTTGCGTTATGAGACTTTCGGGGGAATCGAGGGGTTATGTCGTATGTAGAGATGCCGGGCGCGAAGGTGCCGATCCGGATGTGGGCGGATCCCGCGACGGTCGAAGAGGGCGCCATGCGGCAGCTCCGGAATGTTGCCACACTGCCCTGGATCAAGGGCCTCGCCGTCATGCCGGACGTGCATTACGGCAAGGGCGCGACGGTCGGTTCGGTGATCGCGATGCACGGGGCGGTCTGCCCGGCGGCGGTGGGTGTGGACATCGGGTGCGGGATGTCGGCGGTGAAGACGTCCCTGACGGCGAACGACCTGCCCGGTGATTTGTCCCGGCTGCGCTCCAAGATCGAGCAGGCGATTCCGGTGGGCCGCGGTATGCACGACGAGGCGGTGGACCCGGGACGGATGCACGGATTCGCGACGACGGGCTGGGCGGATTTCTGGGGGCGGTTCGACGGGGTCGCCGATTCGGTCAAATTCCGTCATGAACGCGCCACGAAGCAGATGGGAACGCTCGGATCGGGCAACCACTTCATCGAGTTCTGTCTCGATGAGTCGGATTCGGTCTGGCTGATGCTCCATTCCGGATCACGGAACATCGGTAAGGAACTGGCCGACCACCACATCGGCGAGGCCCAGAAGCTGCCGCACAATCAGGGGCTGATCGACCGGGACCTCGCGGTCTTCATCGCGGACACCCCGCAGATGGCGGCATATCGGAACGATCTCTTCTGGGCGCAGGAGTACGCGAAATACAACCGCGCGATCATGATGGGGCTCTTCCAGGACGTGGTCCGCAAGGAGTTCAAGAAGGCGCGGGTGACCTTCGACCAGGTCATCTCCTGCCACCACAACTATGTGGCGGAGGAGCGGTACGAGGGCATGGACCTGCTGGTCACACGGAAGGGCGCGATCCGTGCGGGCAGTGGCGACTTCGGCATCATCCCGGGCTCCATGGGGACGGGCTCGTACATCGTGAAGGGCCTGGGGAACGAGGCGTCGTTCAACTCGGCGTCGCACGGAGCGGGCCGGAGGATGAGCCGCAACGCCGCCAAGCGCCGGTTCTCGACGCAGGACCTGGAGGAGCAGACCCGGGGCGTGGAGTGCCGTAAGGACTCCGGCGTCGTGGACGAGATCCCGGCCGCGTACAAGCCGATCGAGCAGGTCATCGACCAGCAGCGGGATCTGGTCGAAGTAGTGGCGAAGCTGAAGCAGGTCATCTGCGTGAAGGGTTGAAGCGGCCGGGCCTCACGGCCCTGTACGGGATGCCGTGGCGCCCGGCCGTTCCGATCCGCCGCCGCCGGGGGCGTCACAGTTCGCGGTGGACCTTGGAGTTGGAGGCCTGGGCGCGGGGGCGTACCACGAGCAGGTCGATGTTGACATGGCTCGGGCGCGTGACCGCCCAGGTGATGGTGTCGGCGACATCGTCGGCGGTGAGGGGTTCCGCGACGCCCGCGTAGACCTTCGCCGCCTTCTCGGTGTCGCCGTGGAAGCGGGTGGTGGCGAACTCGTCGGTCTTGACCATGCCGGGGGCGATCTCGATCACCCGGACCGGTGTGCCGACGATCTCCAGGCGCAGGGTCTCGGCGAGGACATGGGCGCCGTGCTTGGCCGCGACATAGCCTCCGCCGCCCTCGTATGTGCCGAGGCCGGCGGTGGAGGAGAGGATCAGGACCGTGCCGTCGCCGCTCGCGGTGAGGGCGGGCAGCAGCGCCTGGGTGACGTTGAGCGTGCCGAGGACGTTCGTCTCGTACATCCGGCGCCAGTCCGCGGGGTCGCCGGTGGCCACCGGGTCGGCGCCGAGCGCGCCCCCGGCGTTGTTGATCAGGACGTTCACGGCGGGGAAGCGGTCCAGCTCGGTGGCGAAGGCGTCGACGGCCGCGCGGTCGGTGACATCGAGGGCGTACGCGGAGGCGCGCTGCCCGGCGGCGGTGAGTTCGGCGGCGAGCGCCTCGATACGGTCCGTGCGGCGGGCGGTGACGATGACGTGGTAGCCGGCGGTCGCGAGGTGGCGCGCGGTGGCGGCGCCGATGCCACTGCTCGCTCCGGTGATGACGGCGATGGGGGTCCCCGTGGCGGTCATGACGTAACTCCTCGCGCGTGTGATCGATGATCGATGTCGGACCCGGCCAGGATAGGCGGGGCCGAACTCGCCGTCCGGCTGGAGCCTGGCGATGAAGCCGTACGAGCCGAGCGCGGGGGCCGCGTGTCATGTGGGTGACCGGGGGCGCGCCGGGCCTGAGGGAGGCCCGGTTCGCGGTGTGATGATCGGTATGTTCCCGCCCATGGGTGTCAAGCGCGAGGCGTTGCTGGTGGCGGTGTCGGCCGTCACGGCGGTGGTGATGGGTGCGGGTCCTGGCTTGGGCGCGGGCGTCGGTGCGGGTGTCGGGGCCCCCGGTGTCCGGGATGCCGTCGTGCCGGAGGCCGATCTCTCGCACCACGGGCATGTGTCGCTGTGGAGCGAACAGCTGACGGTCCGCTTCGAGTCCGAGAACCACGGTCCGTCCGCGTCGGCCGACGCGACCGTGCGGCTGACCTTCTCGGTCTCCCTCGCGGCCGGGCAGAGCCTGCCGGCCAACTGTCTGCGGGGCGGTGACCGGGTGGTGCTCTGCCGTACGGGTCAGCTACGGGCGGGCGGGCGGAGCCCGGAGACCGCCCTCGACCTGAGGACGGCGGGTCGGCCGGTCGAGGTGGTCGTACAGATCGACACCCACTGGAATGGCGGCGCGAGCGACCCGAACCCCGAGAACCACCGGCACCGGGTGCTGGTGCCGGCCACCGGGGACCCGTACGTCTTCTGATCGTCCGGGGAACCGACGTGGTCGGACGTGGTCGGACACGGCCGGACTGGGCCTACGCCGCGGCGTCGCCGAATTCCCGTACCGCGTCCTCGACGATCGCCGCCAGCCGGGCGTGGTGCGCGCCGCGCCAGTACACCTGGCCGCAGTCCGTGCACTGGGCGAAGACGTCGTACGAACGCTGGGTGCCGTGCTCCAGCTGTTCCTGGACGGCCGCCTTGTCCGCGGGGCCCAGGCCGCCGTTGCAGGCCGTGCAGCGGGTCCAGGGCGCGAGGGCGGGCGCGAACCGTTCCAGGACGTCCCGGAGCTGGTCGTCGGGGCGGTCGCTGTAGATATACGCCCCGGCCCAGATCTCGCGGCGGCGCAGCAGCCCCCGGTCCCGGGACAGCAGCACCCGGCGCTCGGCGGCGGAGAGGGTGGCCAGGGCCGGATCACCGATGTCCTCGTTCTCGTACGCCGCGTCCACGCCAAGCAGCCGCAGCCGTCGCGCGAGCGTGCCGAGATGGACATCGAGCAGAAAGCGCAGGGGAGCCCCCGGCACCCGCTGGGGGCGGCTCACGGCCCGTACCTCGACGGTTTCGCCCGCGGCGGGGATGTGCGAGACGGACACCTCACGGCCGTCCACGAGCAGCGCGCCGACCTCGGTGAGCGGGACGCCGAGCGACTCGACCGTATGACCGAGCGTGGACGCCCCGTCGGTGAGCAGGGACGTACGTCCACGACGCCGCTCGGCGGGGACGAAGAGGCGCAGCTCAGGGACGAAATCGAGGTGGATCTCCGGTCCGTTCACGTCGTCAGGATGTCATTGGACGCGGGGGCCGGGCCAGGGCTTTCCCGAGGGCCTTCCGTGCCGCCGGCGCCGGGCGTGAGGTCCAGCCGCCAGTCGTTGGCGCGCATCAGATGCCCCTTCGGGTACTCGACCCGGCACGGGCCCTGGAGCGAGAAACCCGCCCGGCGGCAGAGCGCGTTCGACGACCGGTTGTCGACCGACGGGAAGGCGTGCAGATAGCGGTACTTGCCCTCGGCGCGCGCCTTCTCCACGACGGCCGCCGCTGCCGCCGCCGCGATGCCGCGCCCCTGATGTGCGGCGAGCACCCCCCAGCCCGTCTCGTACACCCGCTGTTCCCGCCAGGTCTGCTCCCAGAACCCGATCGTGCCGACGGCCTCGCCGGCCGGCAGCAGCACGATCCGGAACATCCGGCCGCGGCCCGTACGGTCCGCGCTCAGGTCCACGTACCGTCTGTGCCGCGTGAGCAGCTGGTCCTCGGTCTCCGGGCCGCCCAGATGGCTCATCAGCTCCGGCGCGTTCATGGCGCGGAGCAGGCCGAGATCGCCCTCGGACCACGGATCCAGCCGTACGCGCGGCGCTTCGCTCTCCATGTCACGCACTGTAGGGCTGGGGTCTGACATCCGGGCGTCCGGCTTCTGATGCTCAGGGGGCCTGAGGCTTGGTGTCCTGAGGTCCGGTGTCCTGAGGTCTGGCGTATGCCGTCGGCGGTACGCCGACCGTCGCCGTGAAGTCCCGTACGAGATGGGCCTGATCGCTGTAGCCGAGCTCGGCGGCCAGCTCCTACCAGTCCACCTCCGGGCCGGTGCCGGAACCCGTACGCGTCTCCGACTCCGCGCGCTCCAGCGCCTCGTGGATGCGGTAGCGCAGGATCACCCACTTCGGCCCCACCCCCACATACGTGGCGAAGAGCCGTTGCAGTGAGCGCACCGACACCCCTTCCGCCTCGGCGAGCCGGGCCACGCGCCGGATCGTGCGGTCGGTACGGATCCGGTCGGCCAGTTCCATGGCCCGCGCCGTCCGCGGGTCCGGGTGCGGGCCGACGCCCAGCAGATACGTGTCGAGCGCGGCCACCCGGGCGTCCTCCCCGGCAGGACCCAGCACCGCCGCGATGTCCGCGTCCGTCGCCGGCATGACGTCGGCGATCGGCACGCGCCGCCCCGTCCACTCCGATACGGGCCACCGCGGCGCGAACGGCCGGAAGCCGCCCGGTCTGAACTGCACCCCGCACACCCGCCCCCGCCCCGCCAGCTTCTGGGCGAACAGCTCCAGGCCGACGCCCGCGACCTCGGCGAAGGCCGGGCTGTCCGGCCCTGGGCCGAACCGCTGGAAGACGACATTGACCGAGGGGTGCGGCACGACATAGGAGGTGTAGGGCTGATCCAGATCCCAGTCGATCAGCCAGTAGTGCTCCAGATACGGCCGCAGGGCCGGAGCGGGCTCGCGGCGCCGGAACCGTACCCGCGCGAAGAGCCCGGGGGCGTCGACGATGCCCCGGGTGTCACGCCGCGGTCCCGCCGGTCCTGCCATGCCCGGATCCTATGTCGCGTTTGTTCAAGACGCCGGAGAGCGCCGTTTCCTAAGGTCACGGCCATGAACGACACCATCAGCAGGCTGCTGGAGGTGGCGGCCGACCGTACCGTCACCGTCGTCCGGAACATCACCGACGACCAGCTCACCGCGCCGACCCCGTGCGCGGAGTACGACGTACACGCCCTCGTCGACCACCTCTTCCAGGTCATCGTGAACTTCCAGGCGCTCGCCGCCAAGAAGGACTCCGACTTCGGCGCCGCCCCCGAGCATCTGACGGGGGCGTGGCGCGACCGGTTCGCCGACGAGACCGTACGGCTCATCGCGGCCTGGGGCGCGCCGGGCGCCGAGGAAGGCACCTCGGGGGCGATGGGGATGCCGGCCAGGACGGTGGGCGCGATGGTGGTCGGCGATCTGGCCGTCCACGGATGGGATCTGGCGCGGGCCACGGGGCAGCCGTACGAGCCGGACGCGGCGCTCGTCGGGATGCTCGGGGCGGAGTTCGGGGCGCTGGCTCCGACGGCGCGGAAGATGGGGGTGTTCGGGGAGCCGGTGGAGGTGGGCGAGGACGCGGGTCCGTTCGAGACGCTGCTGGCCATGACGGGACGCGATCCGGGGTGGGGCCGTCCGTGACGCGGCCGTGGCACGTGCGTGGAGCGGGCCTGGGACGTCAGCTCTACGCGTGAGCTCTACGCGTCGGCCCGCCGCGTCAGCCCTCCGTGTCCGGTGCGGCGTCCGGCGGTAGCGCCTGCTCGGCCCAGATGACCTTGCCCTCCGCCGTGTAGCGGGTGCCCCAGCGTTCCGTGAACTGCGCGACGAGGAACAGACCGCGGCCCCCCTCGTCGGTGGCCGCCGCGTATCTGAGATGCGGCGAGGTGCTGCTGAAGTCGGAGACCTCGCAGATCAGGGCGCGGTCACGGAGGAGCCGCACCCTGATCGGGCCGAGGGCGTAGCGGATGGAGTTGGTGATCAGCTCGCTGAGGATCAGCTCGGTGGGGTACGCCAGCTCGTCCAGCCCCCAGTCCGCCAGCCGGCGGGCCACGGCGGCGCGCACCCGGGACACCTCCGAGGGGTGGGACGGCACCTCCCACTCCGCGATCCGGTCGCGCTGGAGCACACGGGTACGGGCGACGATGAGCGCGATGTCGTCGCTCGGGCGGTCGGGCAGCAGCGCTTCGAGCACCGCCGAGCAGGTCTCCTCGGGGTCCCGGTCCGGGTGGGACAGCGCGGCGCGCAGCATGAGGAGTCCTTCGTCGATCTCCCGGTCGCGGTCCTCGATGAGCCCGTCGGTGTACAGCACCAGATGGCTGGCCTCGGGCAGCCGCAGCTCCACCGTCTCGAACGGCAGCCCGCCGAGCCCCAGCGGAGTCCCGACCGGCAGATCGAGGAACTCCACGCTGCCGTCCGTGGAGACCAGCGCGGGCGGCGGATGGCCGGCCCGCGCCATGGAACAGAGCCGGCTCACCGGATCGTAGATCGCGTAGAGACAGGTCGCGCCGGTGATCACGGCGCCGCCGCCCGCGATGCCCTCGTCGCGGTCGATGCGGGTGATCAGATCGTCCAGGTGGGAGAGGATCTCGTCGGGCGGCAGATCGAGCGTCGAGAAGTTGTGGACCGCCGTACGCAGCCGCCCCATCGTCGCCGCCGCGAGCAGGCCGTGTCCGACGACATCCCCCACGACCAGGGCCACGCGGGCGCCGGGCAGCGGGATGACATCGAACCAGTCGCCGCCCACCCCCGATTCGGCGGGCAAGTACCGGTAGGCGACATCGAGGGCGCTCTGCTCGGGCAGCCGCCGGGGGAGCAGGCTGCGCTGGAGCGTCTCCGCCATGGCGTGCTCGCGGGTGTAGCGGCGTGCGTTGTCGATACAGACCGCCGCGTGGTTGGCCAGTTCCTCGGCGAGGGACACGTCCTCCTCCTCGAAGGGCTCCGGCCGTTCCGCGCGCCAGAAGATGACGACCCCCAGGAGGATGCCCCGCGCGCGCAGCGGGGCCGTGACGAGGGAGTGGACGCCGTACTCGATGACCCGGGCCGTCCGCTCCGGTTCCTGGGACTTCCAGCCGCCTGCCCGGGCGAGATCGGGCTCGACGGTCCCGCGCCCGCTCCTCAGGCTCCATGCCTGCGGCGTGGTGGGGCGGTAGGTGAACCGCGCGCCCAGCGGATAGAAGGGGTGGTCGTCGGGGAGGCCGACCAGGGCCGTACGGCGCAGCTCGGAGTAGGCGGTGACCGACGCCGGGTCCTCACCGCGCAGTACGGCCTCCGCCAGATCCACGGTGACGAAGTCGGCGAACCGCGGGACCGCCACCTGCGCCAGCTCCTCGGCGGTCCGGGTCACATCGAGGGTGGTGCCGATCTCCACGCCCGCGTCGTACAGGAGCTTGAGGCGCTTCTGCGCCACTTCCGCCCGGCCCGTGAGCGCGCGCAGCTCGGTGGAGTCGCGGAGCGTCGCCACGCTGCCGGGCGGGCCTCCGTCACGGTCCGTGGAGCGGTTGTTCACCGCGATCAGCCGCTCTCCTGTCGCCAGCACCTCGTCGGTGGCACGGCGTCCCGAGGCCAGCAGCTCGGCCATCCGGGAGTCCAGACCGAGTTCGGTGACGGGGCGGCCCTCCGGGTGCGGGGGCAGGTCGAGGAGACGGCGCGCCTCGTCGTTGGCGAGTACCAGCCGGCCGTCGCCGTCGACGATGAGCACCCCTTCGCGTACGACATGGAGGACCGCGTCGTGATGCTCGTACATACGGGCGATCTCGACGGGCTCCAGCCCATGGGTCTGACGCCGCAGCCGGCCGCTCACCAGCGCCGTGCCGCCGGTGGCGAGGGCGAGCGAGGCGGCGGCGGCGCCCAGGACGATCGGGATCTCGCGGTTGGCGAGACTGTTCACCTTCTCGATGGTGATCCCGGCCGATACGAGGCCGATCACCTTTCCGCTCGCGTCCTTGACGGGGGTCACCGCCCGTACGGAGGGACCGAGGGTCCCCGGGACGGTCTCGGTGATGGTGCGGCCCTTCAGCGACGGCCCGATGGTGCCGATGAAGTGCTCCCCGATGCGCGCGGGATTGGGGTGGGTGAGCCGGATCCCCTTCGTGTTCAGTACGACGACGAAGTCGACGCTGGAGGCTTTGCGTACCGCCTCCGCCCGTGGCTGGAGGATCGCGGAGGGGTCGGGTGCCCGCAGGGCGGGCGCGATTCCGGGGGAGTTCGCGAACGCGGTGGCGACGGAGACGCAGCGGTTGCGTGCCTCTTGTTCGGTGTCGCGCCTGGACACCAGGAGGAGCGAGATCAGCGAGGACCCGATGAGCAGCAGCACGATCACCAGTTGCAGGATGAAGACCTGCCCGGCGAGCGTGCGGACGTTCAGCCACGACGGACGACGCCACCGACTCCGTGGGCGTCGGCCGGAGCGGGCAGCCAGGGCCCGAGCCCAGGATCGACCCATATGTCCGGCCATGTACCTACATCTACACCGGCTGTCTTCACAAGGCGAACGGGCGTGGGCGCCGCCGGAGAGTGCCGGGGGCGCCGGGGAGCGCCGGGGAGCGCCGGGGGCTATGGCGACAGCCTCAGGGGGTGGCGCTGTGGAGCGGTCGGCCGCTGAGCAGGTTCCAGCGGCCGGCCCGCCCGCTGAGTTCGGTGGCGGTCAGGGGGCGTACGTCAATCCGCCAGAAGGCCGCGGGAGTTGCGCCCAAGGCGTGGACCGCGCAGGCGCGGATGATGTCCGGCTCGGCGACGGCTATGACGCGGCCCCCCGCCGTGCCGCCGCCGCGCGGGGTGCGGTCGCGCGGTGTGCCGTCGTCAGAGGTGCTGTCGCCAGGGGTGCTGTCGTCAGAGGTGCCGTCGCCATGAGTGTCGCCGCCCAGCGCGTCGAGCCAGTGGGCGGCGCGGGCGAGCAGCGTCAGCAGGGATTCGCCGCCGTGCGGGGCGGACGCGGGGTCCGACAGCCAGGAGGCCAGCGCGTGCGGTTCCGCGGCGGCCACCTCGTCGAGGGTCCTGCCCTGCCAGCCGCCCATGGCGCAGGGTGCGAGGGCGGGCAGCGGCTTCGCGTCCAGGCCGAGGGCCTCGGCGGTGCGCCGGCAGCGGGGGGAGGGGGAGACGTATGTGGTGGTGACGGGGAAGGTCTCCCGTACGGCTTCGGCCTGCCGCAGCCCGAGGGCGTCCAGCCCGCCGTCGGCCGGCTCCTCGGCGTGGGGGAAGCGGGCCTCCCGCAGGGCCGGGTTCATGGCCGGTGAGATGAGCATGAGCCGGGTGGTCATACGGTCCTCGCTCCTTGGTTCTGGCTCGGTCCGGCCGGGTTCCGGCCGTGTTTCCGCAGGTTCTGGCCGTGTTCCCGCCGGGTTCCGGCCGTGTTCCGGCACGTTCCGGGAAAAGGTCCTCTTGGCCGGTCCCCGGGATCGCGGTACCTTCACGTCGAAATAACGACGGCGGAACGGAAGTCCGGTGGGAATCCGGCACGGTCGCGCCACTGTAAGCCGGGCGCCGGTCGCGTATCAGCGCGGCGGGGGTCCCGGTGAGTCAGACCCGGATGCCGTCGTTCGAGCTCCACTGAACGGGACGCGAGTTCCCCAAGGAGGTTGTGTCATGGCGCAGTCCATAGCGCCCCCGGCCGCTGCATCCACCGGTGCCGCCGGCACCGCTGTCACCCCCCTTCCGCTCCGCGCGGTGCTGCCCTGGGCCGTGTTCGTCGGCACCCTGATGCTGGTGCTGCTCTATTTCGTCGGCGCGGAGCAGGGCGCCACGTCGGTGTTCTCCGGTGCGGACGTGCACGAGTGGGTCCACGACGGCCGTCATCTCCTCGGCTTCCCCTGCCACTGACGACCGACGGAGATCACGCGCATGCATGCCTCCACCGTCAGAACCCTCCTCGTCCGCGGCATGATCGCGGGCGTCCTCGCCGGACTCTGCGCGTTCGCGCTGGCCTATGTGGCGGGTGAGCCCTCGGTACGGGCCTCCATCGCGCAGGAGGAGGCCCACTCCGCGTCCGCGCATCAGCACGGCGGGGAAGCCACCCAGCAGGGCGCGGAAGAAGAGGAGGAAGAACTGGTCAGCCGGCCGGTGCAGTCGACCTTCGGGCTGGCCACCGGCGTCCTCGTGTACGGGGTGGCCCTGGGCGGGATCGCCTCGCTGGTCTTCGCCGGCTGTCTGGGCAGGATCGGCCGGTTCGGTCCGAGGGTGACCGCGGCGCTGCTCGCCGGGGCCGCCTTCGCCACCGTCTATCTGGTGCCGTTCCTGAAGTATCCGGCGAACCCGCCCGCGGTCGGCGACCCGGACACCATCGGCAAGCGCACCACGCTGTTCTTCCTGATGATCGTGTTGAGCGTGTTGCTGGCGGTTGTCGCGGTCATCGCGGGGAGAAGGCTCGCGCCGCGTCTGGGCAACTGGAACGCGGCGGTCGCCGCCGGTGGCGGTTATGTCGTCGCCGTGGTGGTGGCCTGTCTGGTCCTGCCCGCCAACACCGATGCCATTCCGGCCACGTTCCCGGCCGCCCTGCTCTGGGAATTCCGGCTGGCGTCGATCGCCGTACAGGCGCTGCTCTGGACAGCCTTCGGGCTGATCTTCGGGGCGCTGGCGGAGCGGGCCCTCCGGCCGAGGCGGCAGGCCGCCGCGGTGGCGGCCGACAGCACTGCCGCACCGGTACGTACCGCCGGCTGAACCGGGACCGGGAACGGAAACGGAACGGGGAACGGAACCGGGACCGGCCCGCGCTCACGAAGCGCGGGCCGGTCCCGGTTTCCTGTCAGGGGACCGTCGGCCGGTCTCCGGTCGCCCGTCAGTCGCTGACGCCGACCGCGTGCCCGAACGTCGACCGGTCCGTGACGAAGTCCAGCATGGCGCGGGCCACGTCCGCGCGGGCGATCGCGTTGGCGGCCGGGCCCGCCTCCACGGCGTGGCGGTAGGTGCCCTTGCCGTCGGCGTCCGTCAGCCGGGGCGGCCGTACCGACGTCCAGTCGAGCCCGCTCTCGCGCAGGATCGTCTCCATCAGTTCGAGATCCGTGTACAGCTCTTTGAGCGCCAGCCACATCCCGGGCAGCAGGACCCGGCGCGCGAGCCACGGCTGACCGGACCCGAGCGGTTCAGCGGCGCCGCGCTCACCACGACGATCCGCCGGGCGCCGGTCGCGGCCATCGCCTCGGTCGCCGCCCGCGCCGAGGTGGAGGCGGGCTTGAGCGGGTCGTGCCGGCCGGCCTGGCCCATCCCGGAGAGCACCGCGTCGGCCCCGTCGACGACCTCGGTCAGGGAGGCCGCGTCGAGGGCGTCGGCGCGTACGACCGTCAGGCCCTCGTGTTCCGTCCTCAGCTTGGCCGGGTCCCGTACCGCGGCCGAAACCTTGTGTCCGTCCGCGAGGGCGTGGCGGACGATCTGCCGTCCGACGCCTCCCGTGGCTCCCAGCACAGCGATTTTCATGACCCCTCCAGGGGTGAGTGAACGCTTACCAGCCATGGTGGGTGAGCGCTCACCCACTTGTCAAAGTAGGCTGGTGGGCATGACGGGTACGACATGACCGGTACGCACCGAGAAGCCGCCGCGCCGCCCCTGACCGGCGGCGCCCTCACGCGCTCGCGCATCCTCGACGCCGCCGCGCGGCTGATGGGCACCGTGGGGCTGACGCGCACGACGACGAAGGAGATCGCGAGGGAGGCGGGCTGCTCGGAAGCCGCGCTCTACAAGCACTTCCGCGACAAGGAGGAGATCTTCGTCAGCGTTCTGCACGAGCGCGCGCCGCGCTTCACGGACGCGCTGGCGCGGCTGCCCGGGCGCGTGGGCGAGGGGGAGGTGGCGGATCATCTGGAGGAGGTGGCCCGGGTGGGGGTGCTCTTCTACCGGGGTACGTTCCCGATGGCGGCGTCCCTCTTCGCCAGCCCCGACCTGCTCGTGGCCCATCGCGAACGGCTCGGACTCGACGGCTCGGGGCCGCACGAGGTGAGCCGGTCCGTGGCCGCGTATCTCGCCGCGGAACAGGAGCTGGGCCGGGTCTCCCCGGACATCGACCCGGACGCGGCGGCGCTGCTTCTCGTCGGCGCCTGCTTCCACCGGGCCTTTCTGGGCCTGTTCTTCGCCCCGGAACCACCGGAGGGCGTTCTGCGCCCGGAGAGCGAGGCGGATTTCGCGCGGGAGACCGTACGGGCGCTGCTTACGGGCATCGCCCCGCCGGGCCGGTGATCCGCGCCGCCGGGCCCGTGATCCGGCTCGGCGGGGCTTCGGCTCAGGGGGGCTTCGGCTCAGCCCGTCTCCGGGCTCATCGCTCGGAGCGGCGCCGGTCGCCCGCGCACAGCGCCCAGATGATGAAGAGGTCGATGGCGAGGAGCACGAGGGCCCACAGCGGATAGCGCGGGATCCAGAGGAAGTTCGAGAGCGCGCCGAGACCCGCCAGGATCACACCGACCACGCGCGCCCACACCGCGCCTCTCAACAGCGCGCAGCCCGCGAGGAAGATGATGGCGCCGATGATGAGATGGACCCATCCCCAGCCGATGAGACTGAACGAGAACACGTAGTTCCGCGTCGCCAGGAAGATGTCGTCGTTGGCGATGGCGGAGATACCCGCCAGGATCGTCATCGCGCCGCCGAAGATCATCAGAACCGCGGCGAAGACCGTCCATCCGGTAGCAAGTGCCCTCTTGGCCGTCATGGGGCGCTCCCTCGGTGAGGAGACGGGCCGGGGGCCGGTGCCGGCCGGCGGCCGTGGTGGTCACCTCAAGGTTCCATAGGTAAGGGTCTCCCGCATCTCGTCCGGGGGACGGCCAGTAGAGTGCGGATTCGGTCTTCCCCCAGTTCAGAGGTGTACGGCAGTGAGCCACGCCCAGCCCTCCGCGCCCACCGGACCCGACGCGCCCACCGGACCCGACGGGCCCCGGCCCTCCGTGCCCCGGGTGCCGATGCCGGTGCTGCCCGTGACTGTCGTCGGGATCGGCGCCGACGGCTGGGCGGGGCTGCCCGATGGCTCGCGGGCCGCGCTGCGCGAGGCGGACGTACTCATCGGCGGCCCCCGGCAACTCGCCCTGCTCCCCGGCGAGTGCGCGGGCGAGCGGGTGCCCTGGCCGTCGCCACTGCGGCCAGCCGTGCCCGGGCTGCTCGCCGCCCACGCCGGGCGCCGGGTCGCGGTCCTGGCCAGCGGGGACCCGATGTTCCACGGGATCGGGCGGACCCTGTCCGAGGTCCTGTCCGAGACTTTGTCCGAGACCCTGTCCGAGGTCCTTTCCGAGCCCCCTGGCACGGACGCCCGGCGGGCCGGCGCGCTGCGCGTGCTGCCGCATCCGTCGTCCGTCTCGTACGCGTGCGCCCGGCTCGGCTGGCCGGTGGAGGACACGGAGGTGGTCACGCTCGTCGGCCGCCCCACCGAACTGCTGGCCGCGGCCCTGCACGACGGCCGGCGGGTCCTGGTGCTCAGCGCGGGCGCGGCGACGCCCGCCGAGGTGGCGGCACTGCTGACCGAGCGCGGCTACGGCCCGAGCCGGATGCACGTACTGGAACGACTCGGCGCGGACAAGCGTCATGTCGAGGCCCCCGCCCAGGAGTGGGCCGAGCCCGCCGGTGATCCGCTCAATGTCGTGGCGGTCGAGTGCCGTCGCGCGCCGGACGCGCCGCGCCTCGGCGCCGTACCCGGCCTGCCCGACACCGCGTACGCACACGACGGCCAGCTCACCAAGCGCCATGTGCGCGCCGCGACCCTGGCCGCGCTCGCGCCCGCGCCCGGCGAGCTGCTCTGGGACATCGGCGGCGGGTCGGGTTCGATCGCCGTCGAGTGGATGCGTACGCACCGCTCCTGCCGCGCCGTCTCGGTCGAGCGCGATCCCGCGCGGGCGGAACGTATCGGCCGTAACGCGCGTGCGCTCGGCGTCCCCGGGCTGCGCGTCGTCACCGGTGCGGCGCCGGGCGCGCTGGCCGGACTGCCGGTCCCGGACGCGGTGTTCATCGGCGGCGGGCTGACCGTACCGGGGCTGCTGGAGAGCTGCTGGGACGCGCTGCCCGCGGGCGGCAGGCTGGTCGCGAACACGGTGACGCTGGAGTCCGAGGCGCTGCTGGCCGAGTGGTACCGCCGGCTGGGCGGGGAGCTCGTACGGCTGGCGGTCGCGCACGCCGTTCCGGTGGGCGGGTTCACCGGCTGGCGGCAGGCCATGCCGGTCACTCAGTGGGCGGTCACGAAGGACCACCCTCCGCGGGTCTCCTCGGCGGGACCGCGGGTCCCCTCGGCGGGAGCCCCCTCAGCAGGAGAAGAACGATGACGGTGTACTTCATCGGCGCCGGTCCCGGCGCCGCCGATCTGATCACGGTGCGCGGCGCCCGCAGGCTGGCCGCCTGCCGGGTGTGTCTGTACGCGGGCAGCCTCGTGCCGCGCGAGCTGCTGGCCGAGTGCCCGCCGGACGCGCGCCTGGTGGACACCGCGCGGATGGACCTGGACGGGATCACGGCCGAGCTGGTCCAGGCACACGAGGCGGGCCACGACGTCGCCCGGCTGCACTCCGGCGACCCGTCGGTCTTCAGCGCCGTCGCGGAGCAGATGCGCCGGCTGGACGCGGCGGGGGTGCCGTACGAAGTGGTGCCGGGCGTCCCGGCGTTCGCGGCGGCTGCCGCCGCGCTGAAGCGTGAGCTGACGGTCCCGACGGTGGGCCAGACGGTGATCCTCACGCGGATCGCCCAGCGGGCCACCCCGATGCCTGAGGGCGAGGACCTGGCGACCCTCGGCCGGAGCGGGGCGCTGCTCGTACTGCACCTGGCCGCGCGGTATGTGGACCGGGTCGTGGCGGAACTGCTGCCGCACTACGGGGCGGACTGCCCGGCCGCGGTGGTGGCGATGGCCAGCCGCCCGGACGAACTGGTGCTGCGCGGCTCGCTGGGGGACATCGCGGGACAGCTGAAGGCGGCGGGTGTGGTGCGGACCGCGGTCATCATGGTCGGCCGGACGCTGGGCGCGGAGCAGTTCCGTGACAGCCATCTGTACTCGGCCGACAGGGAGCGTCCGCACGCCTGCTGAGGACCTGCTCCGGACGCACTCGTCCAGGGGCACCTGACCGGTGCGCACGGCTGATCCGTTCTCCCGCGTTCGTTCGACGGCTCCACAGGAGATCCTCCGCACGCCATACTGAGCAGGGCAATCAAACATTCAATAATTCGCCAACAAACAGCCAAGTCGTACAGGGGAGTTGGGTGTACGTGGTGGAGATGCCGAGTACGCCCGATCCGCTCGCCGCCGCGGTGCTCAGGGTCAGGTATCCCGACGGTACGGCCGTCGGCGCCGGCTTTCTCGTGACCGGGGAACTGGCCGTCACCTGCGCCCATGTCGTGGCCTCCGCACTCGGACTCGACGACGACGAGCGGCCTGCCGCCGGGGCGACTGTCGAGGTGGACCTGCCGCTCGGCCCGGCGGCCGGTCCGGCGGTCGGCGAGGCGGCCGGGCCAGCGGCCGGTCCGGTGATCGTTCCCGCGCTGGTGGAGTACTGGCCGGAGGACGGTCCTTCCGGGGCCCGGGATATCGCCGTACTGCGCCTGCGGTCCACCGTCCCCGGCGCCGTACCCCTGCGCATGGCCGAGGCGGACGACGTATGGGGCCACCCCGTGCGGACCTTCGGCTTCCCGGCCCGCCATGCCGACGGGGTGTGGCACGCGGGGGTGCTGCGGGCGCGGCAGGGGGCCGGCTGGCTCCAGGTCGAGCGGGCGGCGGGCAGCAACCACGCGATCAGCCGGGGCTTCAGCGGCGCACCGGTGTGGGACGAGCGGCTGGGCGCCGTGGTCGGCATGGTGGTGGCCGCCGACCCCCAGCAGCCGTCCGCCTTTCTCATCCCGACCGGCGAACTGCTGCTCGCCGTACCGTCGTTGCGGGAAGCCGTGCTGCCGTCCTCGCCGTTCCGGGGACTGTCGGCGTTCCAGGAGACCGACAGCGAGGTCTTCTACGGCAGGGACGAGGAGAGCGACGAGGTCACCGCGCTGGTCACCGAGCATCCGGTGGTCACCATCTTCGGGCCGTCGGGCTGCGGGAAGTCATCGCTGGTACGGGCGGGTGTGGTGCCCCGGCTGAGGAAGGCGGGACACGCCGTCGTCATCGTACGGCCGGGCGGTCCGTCCGGTCTGCTCGGCGGTCTCGCCATGGAGCTGACCCGGCTCACCCGGCCGGAGCTGACCGGCAGCGCGCAGCGCGAGGAGAGCCGGGTGGTGGAGGCGGAGCTCTCCGTGCACGGCTGGGGGGAGATCCTGGCGCAGCTGACGGGTACGGGCGGCGGTACGGGTTCGGATACGGGCGGCGGTTCGGGTACGGATACGGGCGGCGGTACCCGTACGAGCAGGGGCACGCGTACCCGGCGTGCTCGCGGCGTACGCGGTCTCGTCGTGGTCGTGGACCAGCTTGAGGAACTTCTCGACCACGGCCCCGGCGCCCGGTCCGCCGCCGAGGCCGTCGCCGCGCTGTTCCCCGAACACCCGCCGTCGGGGCTGCGTGTGCTGTCGACGCTCCGCGCCGACTTCCTGGAAGCCGTCAGCACTCGCCCCGGTCTGGAACGCGCCCTGCGGGGCAAGTCCCTCCTCCTGCCCGCGATGTCCGCCGAACAGGTACGGCAGGCGGTGGTCCTGCCGGTGGAGGCGATCGCGTCCGTCGGATACGCGGACGGACTGGAGCAGCGCATCCTCGCCGACTGCGGTGACGCGCAAGGAGTGCTGCCGCTGCTGGAGTTCACCCTCGACCAGCTGTGGGAGCGCCAGCGCGGCGGTCTGCTCACCCACCGGGCGTACGAGGAACTCGGCGGCGTCAGCGGCGCGCTGGCCGAGCGTGCCGAGACCGTATGGCGGCGCGCGGTACGGGAGACCGACGGGCCGGATCAGTCGGAGGGGGCCGACGAGGCCACGGCACGGCGGCTGTTCACCCGACTCGTCCGGCTGCCGCTCGGCGGCCCGGCGGCCACGCGCCGCGTCGTGCCCCGCGCCGAGCTGGGCGAACCGGAGTGGACGGTCGCCCAGGCGCTGGCCCGGGAACGGCTGGTGGTGATCGGCCTCGACGACGAGAAACGGGAGACCGTCGAACTGGCCCACGAGGCGCTGATCCGGGCATGGGACCGGCTCGGCGCGCTGGTGGAACGCGACCGGGACTTCCTCGCCTGGCGGGAGGGGATACGGCACGACCGAGAGCGCTGGGAGGCCGCCCGCCGCGCGCCGGATCTGCTGCCCGCCGCCTCGGCCCTGGACGTGGCGCGCCGCTGGGAGCGCGAGCGTGGCGAGGAACTGAGCGAGGCCGACGCCGACTTCCTGCGCCGGGGCCGCGACCGGTGGCGGACGAGAACACGGCGCAGACGCGGGCTGTTCACCGGCCTCGGCACCGTACTGGCGCTGGCGGCGGTGCTCGGCTCGCTCTTCGTCTACCAGAGGGGCGTGGCGGAGGAGCGTTCCGCCGAGGCGGACTCCCGCTCCATGGCGGCGACCTCGACGGACCTGCGCGCCACCGATCCGGCGCTCTCCGCGCTGCTCGCGATCTCCGCGTACCGCAGGTCGCCCACGGAGTCCGCGCGTGACGCCCTGCTCCAGAGCTATCTGACGTACGGGCGGGCGCACTGGCTGATGTCGGGGACGCTGGGCCAGGTGCGGCGCGTCGCCGCGAGCGGCGATGGACGCGTCGTGCTGGCGACCACCCAGCCCGGACGGGCCACCCTGTTCGTACGGAATGACGACGGGGAGATACGCGGGGCGCACCTTCCCGCGGAGGGGGACGCGCGGTATCCGGTGGTCGCGCCGGACGGGAGCGGCGTGGGGTACATCGGGGCGGACGGCGCGCTGGTGTGGCACGAAGTCCGCCCGGGGACGGCCCGGATGATGGGACCGGCCCGGACGATGGCCGTGCGGCCGGCGGGTGCGGCGGCTCGCCCCGGCTTCGTGCCTCCCCGGGGCGCGGCGATCTCCTCCGACGGCAGCCGGGTGGCGGCTGCCGTCGGCGGCCATCTCGTGGTCTGGGACCTGCACAGGGGCACGGTCGTGCGCACGCTCTCGCCTCCAGAGGGCGAGGACTCGTTCGCGAAGGTCTGGTTCGGGCCCGACCGGGACACCCTGCTGGCGGCGGCGGAAGGCGACGCCGACTCCCTGGAGGACAACCCGTACACGGTGCTGGCCTACCAGGGGTCGCGAGCCCCGCGCACGGTCGCCACGGGTGTGGAGGGGGTGGAAGTCTCCGGCGACGGAACCGCGTTGGTCCACTGCCGTGTGTCGGACGGGGCGGACAAGGGTCTATACCGGGTGGTTCGGATCGCGGACGGCGAGGAACGCGGCCGGTTCAGGGACACCAGCCGGTGCGGAGCGGAGCTGGTCGTCGACCGTACGGGACTGCGCGTGGGCGTCGCGGATGGCATCCGCCCCCTCGTCCGGTTGTTCGACACGGAGCGGCGGGAGCAGATCGCGGTGACCGGGAAGCAGAGCGAGCCGCGGGTGGGCGGCGGCTTCCGGCACCGCGAGGTGCTCCCCCGTCTCCTGGAGGACGGCGGCCGGACCTATCTGCTCAGTCATGACTCGGCCGGCGCGGCCCTGACCGCCGTGTCCACCGATGTCCAGGAGTTCCTGCCGCGGGACAATCGTTCCTTCGAGGAACTCACCCCGGACGGTTCCACCATCGTCAGCAGAACGCCCGACGGGACGGAGCTGCGGACCTACACCGTGGGCCAGGGGTTCGAGGAGGTCGCCTCGGCGAAGCGGCCGAGCCCGGCGGCGGGAGGGGAGGCGGGCATCCGGATCAGTGGTGACGGCTCGTTGGTGGCGGATCCCGCCGTGAGCGGCGAGATCCATATCCGCGAGGTGCCGTCCCTGCGACGGATCGCCACCGTCCCCACCGGGGTCCGTACGGGGTCGATCTTCCGGTTCGCCGACGAGAGGTATCTCCTGGTCGCGACCGGTGGCGTCATCGAGCGCTGGGACGCCAGGACCGGACGGCCGGCCGACCGTATCGATCTCAGTACTACGGATCTGGCCGACACGGTGACGGACACTTCCCCCTTCGTCTGGCCCTATCCCAGGGAGGGGCATGTGGCTGTCCTCGGGGACAGCCACATCCACGTCGTCGACCTCGCCGAAGGGCGCGAGGTGACGGAACTCCGGATGGACGTCGGGAACGACGTGATCGGCGTCCGGTTCGACGCCGAGGGAAACCACATGGCGGTCTTCCGCCGTGGCGGTGTCTGGGAGTTGTGGCGGCTCGATCCGCTCCGCCGGGAGCTCGGCCCGATGCCCGTCGTCGGCGAGGGAGGCGATTTCGTCTTCGACTTCATGGATACGGAGGGGCGCCTCCTGGTGGCGGACGCGGGGAGGGTACGGATCTACAAGGCCGGCAGCCGTGCCTACGAGGACGCCTACAACTTCGGGACGGGGTCCGGCAGCACGCCGGGGGCGTTTCCCGCCGCCGCCCAGGGCCCGACGGTCCTGTACACCAGCGGCGGCCAGACAATCTCCGTACGCCTGGACCCGGAGACCTGGGTCGGCAGACTCTGCGCGGTGATCGGACAGCGCACCCTCACGCGCGCGGAGCGCGACGCGGTACCGGCGGAGGTGCCGCCGGGGGCGGTGTGCGGGGGGTGAGGCCGGGGGCGGATCCTCGTGCGCGTCGCGGGCGCGGTCAGTCGCCCCCCCCGGAGACAGACGCGGCCGGCCCGGTCGTCGAGCGGACGCACCGCGATCCGAAGGGAGTTCAGCTTGTTCTTCACCGGACTCCTTCGTGACCCGGGTCCGTACGCTCTCCGTCGCGTCCCGGGTCCGGGGGATCGCTGCGGCCCACCACCGTGCCCGCCCGGTCGACGCAGATCACGTCCACCTCCACCGGCGCTCCGCGCAGCACCCCCAGCGCCTCGTCCCGTGCCCGCCTCGCGACCTCGTCACCGAGCGGCACGCCGTGGGACTCGCACAGACGGAGCGCCTCCAGGCCCGTGTTCGCCGCCGCCACGCGGTTCGCGAGCGGCGCGTCCGCGCCCGCCGCCAGGGCGAGTTCGGCGAGGAACGCCTTGTCCACCTGGGAGCGGGCCGAGTGGAGGTCCAGGTGGCCCGCCGCCAGTTTGGAGAGTTTGGCGAAGCCGCCGCAGAGGGTGAGACGGTCGACGGGGTGGCGGCGGATGTATTTGAGTACCGCGCCCGCGAAGTCCCCCATGTCCAGGAGAGCGTCCTCGGGGAGGTCGTGGACCGCGAGGACCGTCCTCTCGGACGTCGATCCCGTACAGCCCGCCACATGCGTACGGCCCGCCGCGCGGGCCACGTCCACGCCGCGTCTGATCGAGTCGATCCAGGCGGAGCAGGAGTACGGGACGACGATGCCCGTCGTGCCGAGTATGGAGAGACCGCCCAGGATGCCCAGCCTCGGGTTCCAGGTGGAGCGGGCTATCTCCGCGCCGTTGTCCACGGAGACGCTGATCTCCACATCGCCCGTACCGCCGTGCCGGGCCGCCACCTCCGCCACGTGGGAGCGCATCAGCTGACGCGGGACCGGGTTGATCGCCGGTTCACCCACCTCCAGGGGGAGTCCGGGGCGGGTGACCGTACCCACACCCGGGCCCGCGCGGAAGACGACACCCGCGCCCGGTGGCAGCAGCCGTACGGTCGTACGGATCAGGGCGGCGTGGGTGACATCGGGGTCGTCGCCCGCGTCCTTGACGACGCCCGCCGTGGCCCGGTCCCCGGCGGTCAGGTCCTCCGTGGCCAGGGCGAAGGACGGTGTCTGCCCCTTCGGCAGCGTGATCGTCACCGGGTCGGGGAACTCGCCGGTCAGCAGCGCCGTGTAGGCGGCCGTCGTCGCTGCCGTCGCACAGGCACCGGTCGTCCAGCCGGGCCGGAGGCCGGTGTGCTTGAGTTGGGCGGCGCGCCCGCCCTTCCCGCCGCCAGCCATGTCCGTCATATCAGTCATGGAAAGACCCGCCGACGATGAGTGAACCGACCCCGGCCCCGGCCCCCGCCCTGATCCCGGCCGCTGCCCCGGCCCATGTGCTGATCCTCGGCGGCACGACGGAGTCGCGCCGGCTCGCCGAGCGCCTGTACGGCGACGGCCGCCTCCGCGTCACCAGTTCCCTCGCCGGCCGGGTCGCCCGGCCCGTACCGCCGCCGGGCGACGTACGGATCGGCGGGTTCGGCGGCGCCGAAGGGCTGGCGCGCTGGCTGCGCGAGCAGCGCGTGGACGCGCTCATCGACGCCACCCATCCCTTCGCCGGCACCATCAGCCGCAACGCGGCACATGCCGCCGCGCTCACCCATGTTCCTCTCCTCTCCCTGCGCCGCCCGTCCTGGGTGCCGGTCGCCGGTGACGACTGGCACCCGGTCGGCTCCCTGGCGCGGGCCGCCGAGAAGCTGATCGCGCTGCGGTCCGCGCGGGTCTTCCTCACCACCGGGCGGATGGGGCTCGCCGCCTTCGCGCACCTCGACGAGATGTGGTTCCTCGTACGGTCCGTGGACGCCCCGGAGCCGCCGTGCCCGGCCCGTACGGACGTGCTGCTGGACCGGGGGCCGTTCACCCTCGACGGCGAGCGGGAGATCCTGCGCCGCCACCGCGTCGACGTCGTGGTGACGAAGGACAGCGGCGGCGCCGCCACCGCGCCCAAGCTCACGGCCGCCCGCGAGGCGGGGATTCCGGTCGTGGTCGTCCGCCGGCCGGCCGTCCCGGAGGGGGTGGTCTCGGTGGCGACGGTCGAGGACGCGGTGGAGTGGCTTGCTCAGCTTTCCGGGGATTCCGGGGGCGCCGGGTTTCCCACGGCCCCCGGGCGCTCCGGGTAGCGGCGCGGCGTCCAGACCACCGTCTCGTCCCCGTTCTCGCCCCGCCGCGCCGTCACCGTCCGCGAGGAGCCGACCAGCAGGATCGTCCGCATGTCGACCTGCGCCGGATCGAGATCGGCGAGCCGCACGATCCGTACGCTCTCCTCCGGCCCGCCCACATCGCGGCCGAGGACGACGGGGGTGTCCGGGGCGCGATGCTCCAGGAGGAGTTCGCGGGCCTTGCCGACCTGCCAGGTCCGGCTGGCGGAACCGGGGTTGTAGAGGGCGAGCACCAGGTCCGCGCCCGCCGCCGCGTGCAGCCGTTCGGCGATGACCTCCCACGGCTTGAGCCGGTCCGAGAGCGAGAGCACGGCGTAGTCGTGGCCGAGCGGGGCGCCGACCCGGGCCGCGGCGGCGTTGGCGGCGGTCACGCCCGGGAGTACGCGTACGGGCACGTCCCGGTACGGGTCGGCGGACGCGGCCTCCAGGACGGCCGTGGCCATCGCGAAGACTCCCGGGTCGCCGCCCGAGACCACGGCCACGCGCCGGCCCCGCCGCGCGAGGTCGAGGGCGAACTCCGCGCGCTCCGACTCCACCTTGTTGTCGGAGCCGTGGCGCCGCTGGCCGGGGCGGACCGGAACGCGGTCCAGATAGGTGGTGTAACCGACGAGATCCTGGGCGGCGGCGAGCGCGCCGCGCGTCTCGGGCGTGAGCCACAGCGGTCCGGCGGGGCCCGTCCCCACGACCACCACGTCGCCGGTCCCTTCGCCGGTCGCCTCGCCGGTCGCCTCAGCGGTCGCCTCGTCGGCCGATTCCTCGGCCGCCCCGGGCACGGCACGCGCGGCGACGCGGCTCGGCAGCACCGCCACCGAGAAGTACGGCACCGACTCCGGATCCGTGTCGGCCAGCGCCCCGGTGCGTTCCCCGCTCATCGTGGCGCGCTCGACGTACCGCGCGTCCGCCAGCCGGCCCGCGCGCTCGACCGCCCGCCGTACGGTCGGGAACGTACGGCCGAGCTTCATCACCACCGCCGAGTCCGCCGAGGCCAGCCGGGCCGTCAGCTCCTCCTCGGACAGCGTGCCCGGCAGGATCGTCAGCACCTCCTCGCCCTCGACGAGCGGGGTGCCGAGCCGTGCCGCCGCCGCGCTCACGGACGTCACACCGGGGATGACCTCGGTCGGATAGCGGTCGGCCAGCCGCTTGTGCATATGCATGTACGAGCCGTAGAAGAGCGGATCGCCCTCGGCGAGCACCGCGACCGTGCGCCCGGCGTCCAGATGGGCGGCGAGCCGGGCGGCCGACTCGGCGTAGAACTCGTCCATCGCGCCCTGATAGCCGCCGGGGTGGTCGGTCGTCCCGGTGGTGACCGGGTAGACCAGCGGCTCCTCGATGTGGTCGGGGCGCAGATGCTCGGCGGCGATGGACCGGGCTATGGACCGGCCGTGGCGGGCGCTGTGATACGCGATCACATCGGCCTCGGCGATGATCCGTACGGCCCGTACGGTCATCAGGGACGGGTCTCCCGGCCCCAGACCGACCCCGTACAGCCGGCCCACGCCCGGGCCGGCGTCCGCCAGGACTCCCGCGCCCTGCTCATCCGTGGTGCTCCGGGCGGTCATTCTTCCTCGCTCGCGATCGCGTTGACGGCCGCGGCGGCGAGGGCGCTGCCGCCCCGCCGTCCCCGTACGACCAGGTGTTCCAGGCCGGAGAAGTGTCCGGCGAGCGCGTCCTTGGACTCGGCCGCGCCGATGAAGCCGACCGGCACGCCGATGACCGCCGCCGGGCGCGGGGCGCCGTCCTCGATCATCTCCAGCAGCCGGAAGAGAGCGGTCGGCGCGTTGCCGACGGCCACCACCGCGCCCTCCATCCGGTTCCGCCACAGCTCCAGCGCGGCGGCGCTGCGGGTCGTCCCCAGCTCGGCGGCGAGGGCGGGCACCGACGGATCGGAGAGGGTGCAGACGACCTCGTTGTCCGCGGGCAGCCGCTTGCGGGTGACCCCGCTGGCGACCATGGCCACATCGCACAGCACGGGCGCTCCCGCGCGCAGCGCCTCGCGGGCGCGGATCACCACCCCGGGGCTGAAGGCGAGGTCACGCACCAGGTCGACCATGCCGCAGGCGTGGATCATCCGCACCGCGACCTGCGAGACCTCGGCCGGCAGCCCGCTGAGATCCGCCTCGGCGCGGATCGTGGCGAAGGACTGGCGGTATATCGCCGCGCCGTCCTTCTCGTACTCGAACCCTCTGGGCACTGTGGACACCGTGGTCTTCTCGCTCATCTCGTCAATGGGGTCGTGCGTGCCGCCGCAACCGCGTCGGCGAGTTCCGGTGCCGGTTCCGGTTTCCGTTCCGGTTCCGGTTCCGGTTCCGGTCCTGTGGTGGTGGCGTTCGGGACATCTCCCCGTACCTGTGCCTGTTTCTGTACGTGAACCTGTTTCTGTACGGAGATGTCGTAGCGGCCCTCGCCCTTCGCGACCACATCCACCCAGCGGCCCTGCGGATGGCCGCAGCGGCGCGCGCACCCCGACCAGTACACGGGCAGTCCGCCCGAGCCCGGGGACCCGGCATGGGACACGGCCGCCGCCGCGTCGGACCGTACGTCCGCCAGCGCCTTCGCGCAGCCGGGCCTGCCGGTGCAGGCGCCGACCCCGTACCAGGGGGAGTCGGGGTCGGTGATCAGCCCGGCCGTACGGAGCCGGTCCAGGGCATCGCCGGCCGCGGCCGGGGCCACCCCCGGCACGATCACTCCGCGCCACGGGGTCACCCGCAGCGGTCCGTTCGCCTCCGCCGCGAGCAGCCGCCACCGCGCCACGCTCAACCGGCCGAGGCGCGCGTGGACGGAGAGCGCCACGGTCCCGTCGGGCGACCGTACGGAACCAGGAGTAGGAGGCTCCCCTTCCGGTTCCGGTTCCATGTCCCGCGCGGGCGCGTTCATGTCCCGCGCGGGCGCCTCCGTCGCGTACTCCGTCGCGATCCCGGCGTCCGCCAGCGCCGCCCGTACCGCCGCGTCCAGCCCCCGGCCGTCCTCGGCGGGCAGTTCCCGTACCCGCCAGGCCCCCGAGCCGCTCGCCTCCGCCAGCGTGAGGAACGTCTCCGCCGCCAACAGGGCCGCGCGCGGGGCGTCCTCGGGGGCCACACGGGGACCCGACCGGTTTGCCCCGGTCCGTACGGAAACCGAGCCGTCCCGGTGTGCGAGCAACGTCACATCGGCGCCGAGAGCCGCCACATCGCCGCGTCCGTCGTCCAGCGCGAAGAGAAACCGCCCGGAGAGGGCCGCGGCCCGCACGCTCGCACAGAGCAGTCCGTCCAGCTCGCGCGCCCACGACTGGACGTCCGCGGACGGCAGTTCGTCCAGCCCGGCCAGCGGTGACGCGACGATGTTCCGTACCCGCTCGTGTGTCTCCGAAGGCAGCAGTCCGGCCTCGTGCAGCAGCCCGGCCAGTTCCGTGCCACGGCTTCCGTCCAGGCCGCGCAGCTGCACATTGCCCCGGGAGGTGAGGTCCAGATGTCCGTCGCCGAGCCGCTCCGCCGCGTCCGCCAGCGCCTCCGCCTGACGGGCCGTCAGAAGCCCGGCGGGCAGCCGCAACCGGGCCAGCCGTCCGTCGTCCGCGGTGTGCAGCCGCAGCGCGCCCGGGCAGGCGTCGCCGCGCTCCCGCAGAGGGGCCCGTACGGACTCCCGTACGGCGGCCCGCGGGGGCGCTTCGTCCCGGTTCACGGGTGTTGGCGAGGTGGGCGGCATGGCGGCGAGCATACCCACGTACCCACACCCGCTCCCGTCCCGCCGTCCGGCCGCCGCCGCTCCGTACCACCCCCTGTACCGGCCCGGGTTCCGGGCGCCCTCCCCCGCCCGTGACCTCAGCACTTACTATGCAGACGACGGCCTGCCCAGGCCCGTCAACGCCAGCGACGGCGTCATGGGGAGGAAGCCCGGTGCGAACCCGGCGCGGTCCCGCCACTGTGAGTCCGGCAGCAGCCGGACGAGCCAGGAACTCCCGCCGTCCTCCACACCTCGCCCGGGGCGCGGACCCCGA
The DNA here is from genome assembly GCF_040681655.1 of Streptomyces sp. NPDC051662. Taxonomy (NCBI): domain Bacteria; kingdom Bacillati; phylum Actinomycetota; class Actinomycetes; order Kitasatosporales; family Streptomycetaceae; genus Streptomyces; species Streptomyces sp. NPDC051662. The sequence continues at coordinate 155,238 of NZ_JBFAZD010000016.1, read as the reverse complement.
GGAAGGCCAGACGCCGCATGCTTCTGCTCCTGTCGACGTCCGACACCGATCTGCTGAGCGCCCGCGCGGCGAACGCGGCGGGCGGGCCCGTCCCGTACCGCTTCGCCAACCCCGCCCGGCTCGCGCTCGACGAACTGCCCTCGCTGCTGGAGGGCGCCGACCTCGTGGTCGTACGCCTCCTCGGCGGGCTGCGCGCCTGGCAGGACGGGATCGATCTGCTGCTCGCGGGCGACCGGCCGGTCGTGGTCCTCACCGGTGAACAGGCACCCGACGCCCAGCTGATGGAGGCGTCGACCGTCCCCATCGGTATCGCGGCCGAGGCGCACGCCTATCTCGCGCACGGCGGTCCGGCCAATCTGGACCAGCTCGCGCGGTTCCTCTCCGACACGGTCCTGCTGACCGGCCACGGCTTCGAGCCGCCCGCCGCCGCGCCCACCTGGGGCCGGCTCGACCGGCGCGTCAGGCCGCCCCGCTTCGGCCGTCCCGGACACAGCGTGGGGGAGTTGGCCCCGACCGTCGCCGTCCTCTACTACCGCGCGCACCACATGAGCGGCAACACCGCCTTCGTGGACACGCTGTGCTCGGCGATCGAGGACGCGGACGCCCGGCCCCTGCCGATCTTCGTCTCGTCCCTGCGCGCGCCCGAGCCGGAGCTGCTGGCCGCGCTGCGCGAGGCCGACGCGATCGTCACCACCGTGCTCGCCGCCGGCGGCACCAAGCCCGCCGAGGCGTCGGCCGGCGGCGACGACGAGGCGTGGGACGCGGGCGCCCTCGCCGCGCTCGACGTACCGATCCTCCAGGCCCTCTGCCTCACCGGCAGCCGCGCCACCTGGGCCGAGAGCGACGAGGGGCTGTCCCCGCTGGACGCCGCCTCGCAGGTCGCGGTGCCGGAGTTCGACGGCCGCCTCATCACCGTCCCGTTCTCCTTCAAGGAGCTGGACCCTGACGGTCTGCCGGTCTACATCGCCGACCCCGAGCGGGCCGCCCGAGTGGCCGGGATCGCCGTACGCCACGCCAGGCTGCGGTATGTCACGAACGCCGACAAGCGCGTCGCGCTGGTGCTCTCCGCGTACCCGACCAAGCACTCCCGTATCGGCAACGCGGTCGGTCTCGACACCCCCGCCAGCGCGGTGACCCTGCTGCGCCGACTGATCCAGGAGGGCTACGACTTCGGCTCAGAGCCCGTCCCCGGACTGGCCTCGGGCGACGGCGACGAGCTGATCCACGCCCTCATCGAGGCCGGTGGCCATGACCAGGAGTGGCTGACCGAGGAGCAGCTCGCCCGTAACCCGGTCCGTATCCCGGCTGCCGACTACCGGCGGTGGTACGGCCAACTCCCCGCCGAACTGCGCGAGTCGGTGGAGCGGCACTGGGGACCGCCGCCCGGCGAGATGTTCCTGGACCGCAGCCGGGCCGCCTCCGGCGGGGACCCGGACGGCGACATCGTGCTCGCCGCCCTGCGGCGCGGCAATCTGCTGATCCTCATCCAGCCGCCGCGCGGCTTCGGCGAGAACCCCATCGCGATCTACCACGACCCCGATCTGCCGCCCTCGCACCACTACTTGGCCGCGTACCGCTGGATCCAGGCCGACCGCGAGGACGGCGGCTTCGGCGCCGACGCGATGATCCACCTCGGCAAGCACGGCAATCTGGAGTGGCTGCCCGGCAAGAACGCGGGGATGTCGGCGGCCTGCGCCCCCGATGCCGCGCTCGGTGATCTGCCGCTGATCTATCCGTTCCTGGTCAATGACCCGGGCGAGGGTACGCAGGCCAAGCGGCGCGTACACGCCACGCTGGTGGACCATCTCGTACCGCCGATGGCGCGCGCCGAGTCGTACGGCGATATCGCGCGCCTTGAGCAGCTGCTCGACGAGTACGCCGCGATCTCGTCCATGGACCCGGCGAAACTGCCCGCGATCCGCGCCCAGATCTGGACGCTGATCCAGGCGGCCAAGCTCGACCACGACCTGGGGCTCGAAGACCGGCCGGACGACGACGGGTTCGACGACTTCCTGCTCCATGTCGACGGCTGGCTCTGCGAGGTCAAGGACGCGCAGATCCGCGACGGTCTGCATGTGCTCGGCGGCGCGCCGGCCGGCGAGGCGCGCGTCAATCTGGTCCTGGCGATCCTGCGCGCCCGGCAGATCTGGGGCGGTACGGCCTCCCTGCCCGGTCTGCGCGAGGCCCTCGGGCTCGACGAGTCGGCCGCCACCCGTACCGACGCCGACGAGACGGAGGAGCGGGCCCGCGCGCTCGTCCGGGCGATGGAGGACGCCGGCTGGGACCCGGCCGCGGTGGCGGGCGTGGCCGCCGGCCTCCCCGAGGGCGTCGCGGCGATCCTCGACTTCGCGGCGCGCGAGGTCGTACCGCGCCTCGCGGGCACCGTCGACGAGATCGAGCATGTGGTGCACGCCCTGAGCGGCGGATTCGTACCGGCGGGCCCGTCCGGATCCCCGCTGCGCGGCCTGGTCAATGTCCTGCCGACCGGCCGCAACTTCTACTCCGTCGACCCCAAGGCCGTACCGAGCAGGCTCGCCTGGGAGACCGGCCAGGCCCTCGCCGACTCCCTCCTCACCCGCTACCGCACCGACAACGGCGAGTGGCCGACCTCGGTCGGGCTGTCCCTCTGGGGTACGAGCGCGATGCGCACCTCCGGCGACGACATCGCGGAGGCGCTGGCGCTGCTGGGCGTCCGCCCGGTGTGGGACGACGCGTCGCGCCGGGTGACGGGCCTGGAAGCGATCCCGCTCACCGAACTCGACCGGCCGCGTATCGATGTCACCCTGCGCATCAGCGGCTTCTTCCGCGACGCGTTCCCGCACGCGATCGGGCTGCTGGACGACGCCGTACGGCTCGCGGCCTCGCTGGACGAGCCCGCCGACGCCAACTTCGTCCGCGCGCACGCCCAGGCCGACCTGGCCGAGCACGGCGACGAACGCCGCGCCACGACCCGTATCTTCGGCTCCCGCCCCGGTACGTACGGCGCGGGCATCCTCCAGCTCATCGACAGCCGCGACTGGCGCACCGACGCGGACCTCGCCGAGGTCTACACGGTGTGGGGCGGCTACGCGTACGGCCGGGAGCTCGACGGCCGCCCGGCGCGCGACGAGATGGAGACCGCGTACAAGCGCATCGCGGTGGCCGCCAAGAACACCGACACCCGCGAGCACGACATCGCGGACTCGGACGACTACTTCCAGTACCACGGCGGCATGGTCGCCACCGTCCGCGCGCTCAAGGGCACGGCCCCGGAGGCGTACATCGGCGACTCGACCCGCCCCGAGACCGTCCGGACGCGCACCCTGGTCGAGGAGACGTCACGGGTCTTCCGCGCCCGTGTGGTCAACCCCCGCTGGATCGAGGCGATGCGCCGCCACGGCTACAAGGGCGCCTTCGAACTCGCCGCGACGGTCGACTATCTCTTCGGGTACGACGCGACGACGGGCGTGGTCGCGGACTGGATGTACGACAAGCTCACGGAGACCTACGTCCTGGACCCCGAGAACCGCGCGTTCCTCCAGGAGGCCAACCCCTGGGCCCTGCATGGCATCGCGGAACGGCTGCTGGAGGCGGAGTCGCGCGGGATGTGGGCGAAGCCGGACCCGGCGGTGCTGGACGCGCTGCGGGCGGTGTTCCTGGAGACCGAGGGGGAGCTGGAGGGGGAGGACTGAGTCCGGGGGCGGCGGCCTGTTACGCGGCGCGTCTCGCGAACTGACGGTGGATGCCGGACAACGGACGTGCCGTCAGTGCCGTGGGAACGCAGACGGCCGCGACCACGGCCGCGAGCACCCCGGCCGTCCAGGGCACATCGAAGGCCGGGAGCGCCGGGCCCCCCGTCCCGGCGCTCAGCGCCGCCGCGAGCGGGACCAGACAGGCCAGCGCGGTGACGGCGGCCAGGGCGATACCGACGACCGCCGCGCCCAGGGCCTCGTACAGCACACAGCGCAGCAGCTGGAACCGGCCCAGGCCCATCGCGCGCAGCTGGGCGCGCTGGGAGTGCCGGTCGCGCTGGGCGAGCGCGCAGGTGTTGGCCGCGGCCAGCAGGGCGTACCCCGAGACCACGGCCACGATCAGCCGGACGGCGAGATCGTCGGCCGGATCGCGGGGGTTGAGGCCGTCGAGGTACTCGGCTCGGGAGGCCACCCGCCGGCCGTCTCCCGCCGGCCACGAGGCGACGGCGCCGGTCAGCAGGATCTGCTCGGCGTACGGGGACGCCGTGTGCGCCAGGGCGGTGGAGAGGGGGATGATGAACTCGGGGAAGGCCAGGTCGCGTTCGTAGACGGCGGCGAGGGTCAGCGTTCGCGCGGTGCCGTCGGCCAGTTCGAACCGGACCTGCTGCCCCGTACGCCAGTGATGGCCGTCGGCCCGGGTCGCTCCGGCAGCGAACGTCCCCTCCTTCAGATCGGCCAGACGGCCCTGTCGCGCATCGAGGTCCAGCACCTTCGCCAGCGAGGTGCCGTCGGCTCCCCAGGCCCGCGCGGCTCCGGGCCGGCGGTCGAAGTCGGTGGGAGGCGCGGTGACTTCGGTGGCGATGAGCGGGGTCGCGGAAACCCCCGCGGGGGACGCGGTGGTGACGGGGAGGCGGCTTCCGGGCTCCGCGCTGACCACGCCGTCGGCCCGTAACCCCTCTTCCGTCTGACGCTGGACCGCCTGGCCCATGGTGGCTCCCGCGCCGAGCAGACAGACCGCGACGCCCACCGCCAGCAGCACGGGGACCGCGATGGCGGTGGTGCGGGCGGGGGTCGCCCTCATCCCGGACGCGGCGATGCGGCCGACGCGCCGGTCCAGGACGCGCAGCGCCACCCGTACCGGCCAGGTCAGTGGCGGGACGGCCCAGGGAGCGAGTACGGCGAGCGTGGGGATGACCATCAGGGCCAGGCCCGGTGCGGTGGCCGCCCGCAAGGTCCCGGGGAGGTCCATGAAGGCCATCACGTACAGCAGGGGCAGACAGAGGAGGCCCGCCATGGCCAGCCCGGTCAGCAGCCGGGCCCGGCCGCGTGCCGTCGGGGCCGCGGGAAGTTCCGGATCCTTGAGCAGATCGATCGTGCTGACCCGGCCGGCCGCGAGCACACTGGCCAGAGCCGCCAGTACGGCGACGGCGCCGGTGGCGAGGGAGACCCCGAACCCGGTCGCCCAGATCTGACCGGCACCGGGCAGCCCGGCGCTTTCGGGAAACAGCTCACGCTCCACGAGCAGCCCGCGCCCGAGCCGCGCCAGCGGCACAGAACCCAGCGCGGCCCCCACGGCTGCGGACAGCACGGCCAGCCGCGCCACATCGGCGGCGACCATGCGCCGCAGCCGCCCCGCGGTCACTCCCAGCGCCCGCAGGACGGCGAACTGCCCCAGACGCTGCCCGGTCCACAGCGAAACGGTGGAACCGGTCACCACCACCGCGCACATGAGCAGCAACGACAGCAGCAGGGACAGCACGTTCCGGGCGCCGAGCGCGGCGGCGGCGGCCGGAGAGTTCTCGGGAAAGCCGGACTCGCTCGCGCTGAAGAGCAGGAGCACACAGGCACCCACCCCGGCCGCGGTCACCGCGCACGCCAACGCGACCCCGGCCAACCGCCCGGGAAAGGACCGTACTTCACCGACGAACAGCCGAGTGCCCGCGCGTAAGCCCGATATCGCCTGCTTCTGTCTCCGCTTCTGTCCCCGCTCCGTCATGGCGAGCAAGGCTAGTGCCCCTCCCGGGCAATGGTGTCCGGGATCCGCTCGTGTCTCGTCGGCGCGCCTGCCGGCGAGTCCCGGCCGTGCCGGTCAGGTGGGGATGGGCTTGGTCTTGGTGCAGTTCTTCCATTCGACCCAGGGCCGCGCGCCGCCGTTCTGCGGACCGGTGGCGTACTTGGGGTCGCCGGTGATCGTCTGGTTCTTCTCCTCGTGGGTGATGTCGATCCCGAAGATCTTGAAGCCGAAGCTGACCTGCCCGGCGGAGATACCGAAGCCGATGCCGAGCGAGGCGTTCCACCAGTCGGTGTTGGCCTTGTAGTCGAGCTTGCTGAGCTTTCCCTTGTCGTGCAGGAGCCGTTCGAGGGGGCTGGCGTCGGAGTCGGGTACTTCGGCCGCGTCGGAGGGGGAGGGGAGCGGGTTGCTGGCGGGGTCGTCGCCGCGTCCGCGCAGCCAGTCCTCGACGGTGGTGCTGTCGGCGTCGTTGTCGAGGATGAGCTCGGCCGACTCGGTGTGGATCTCCGAGTTGGTCGATCCGCCGCCACCGCCGACGTCGATCGTCACGGGACCGGCGTTGGCACCTGCCTCGACCTTGACGCCGCCGCCGCCCCCGGCCTCCTGGCTGGTGGTGATGACCAGCTTCTCCGGGTGGTGCGGGGCGCCGTCCTTCTCCTCCTGGTCATAGGCCGCGGCGTCGTAGGTGACGGCCACCTGCTGCATCCGCTCGCCGGTGGCGACTCCGCCCGTGCCGGCCGAGCCCTTGACGGTGAAGGTGTAGATGAAGGTGATCTTCCCGGCGTTCGGACCGTTCTGGGCGCGCATGACGACGACGTCCTCGGTCATCGTGCCGTTGAGCACTTCGCCGGAGATCTTGCCGAGATCCTTGGGGCCGTCGCTCTTCCCGGCGTCCTTGCCGCCCTTGCCGTTGCCCTTGAACTTTCCGCCGAAGCTGGCGTTACCGGACGCCTCGACGGACGTCTTGGTGATGTCGACGTCGGGCGCCCTCTCCGGATCGAGGTCGGGCTTCTTCTTGTTCGCGTGGTAGCCGCAGATCATTCCCAGCTCCGAGGAGCGCGGTCCCGCGGGCCGGCTGTTGCAGTCGTCCATCGCCTTGAGATATTCGGCGAACTGCTGGGCGTCCTCCAGGTTGGCCGCCAGGTCCGCCTGCGGATCGCCGCTCTTGTTCCCGTTGAAGAGCCACTGCCCGCCGCTGCCGCTGCCCGCCAGATACGTGCCGCTCAACTTGGCGCTGCCGCCCCAGTCCTTCAGGCCGGGGATGCCCGCGGAGATGCTCGCCGTGACCCCGCCCGAGGTCTCGGTCACCCGTTCCAGGGTGACGGTGCCGTCGGACCACTGCTGGAGCTTGACCGTCTCCGACGAGCTGATCTTGATGAAGATGATCTGGATGACGACGGTGGTCTTCGTCTGGTCCTGGGACAGCAGACACCGTGCGGGCTCGAACGGGTCGCCGTTGGGTACGAAGGGATCGTCGGGGCCGCCTCCGCCTCCGCCCCCTCCGTCGCCTCCGTCGCCCTTCCCGTCGCCAGCGTAGTCGCCGGAGGAGCAGGCCTCGGCGCCGCTGAGTGGGTGAAGTATTCGGCACACCGCGCTCTTCAGCCCGGTCGCCGTGTCGGCGGGCACGCTCAGACCGACGATCGCCGCCACGACCAGTGACACGACCCCGACCATCGCGGCGTACTCGGCCCCGCCCTGACCCCGGTCGAGGCGCTCTCTGTCGACCAGCCCCCGGCTTCGCCTATGCCATCTGCGCAGCCCGTCATTGCCCCTCATGCCGCTCATGCCGCTCATCGGCTCTCCTCGCCCCACACCGTCCGCCATCCCCCGAGCGAGAGCAGCGTATGGATTGGGCCGGGCCCAAACGCAGGGTCCCCGGGCCCAGTTGAGGGGCCCACTCTCAGAGCCGCGCACCCCCTCCTACCTGCGGAAAGTGTCGTCCGACGGTCGGTTGGATGAACTCTGCGGGGACGCATCGCGTCTGCCGCGGACGCGGTGCGCGCGAGGCCGTCCCGTAACCGTCAACGCCCTTCCGGCCGTTAGGGTCGGGAGCATGACCGCGGAGAAGCCGTTCCTTTATGTCGTCGTATGCGCGTCCGGCATCGCGGGCGACGTCGGCAACCTGATCACGGCTGCCCAAGAGGCGAACTGGAACGTGGGTGTCATCGCCACCCCACAGGGCCTCGGCTTCATCGACGCGCGGGCGGTGGAGACACAGACCGGCTATCCGATCCGCTCCGCCTGGCGCAGCCCCGGCGACCCACGCCCGCTACCGCCCCCGGACGCCATCGCGGTCGCACCGGCCACCTTCAACACGATCAACAAGTGGGCCGCCGGGATCTCCGACACCCTCGCCCTGGGGATTCTCTGCGAGGCATACGGACTGGGCATCCCGACCGCGGCGCTCCCGTACATAAACGCGGCCATGGCCTCCCACCCCGCGTACGCCAGGAGCCTGGAGCGACTGCGGGAGATGGGCGTCCTGGTGGGGTCGTACCGGCCCCACGAACCGAAGGCGGAGGGAGAAGCGGACCACTTCCGCTGGGAGGAAGCGCTGGAACTACTCGCTCCGGCCATATCGGCCCGGACCGGACCTAGCCGCGCTTGATTGTTACCAGCCGTGCTCCGCCAGAGAGCCGGAATTCTTCAAGTATCCGAGCAGTCCTTCCTTCGGGTACTCGATGATGTCCTCGGGCAGTTCGTACACGCTGAACCACTGAAGTCCCAGGCACTTCGCCGGTTCCTTGTTGACGGGCTCCCCGGTCCAGTCGGTGGCCTCGAAGAAGAACCCGATCCGTTCCACGGCCTCGCTCTGTCTGTGATGGACGACATGCACCAGCCGCAGCTGAGCTGGGTCTACCTCGACGCCGGTCTCCTCCAGCAGTTCCCGGGCGGCTCCGACACTCATGGGCTCGCCCTGGTCGAGCTTGCCCGACGGCATGTGCCAGCGGCCGTAGCCGTACGGCCCTCCGCGCTGGGAGAAGAGCAGTTTGTCTCCGTCGCGGAGGAGGACGTGCGTGTCGATGACCGGTTGCGCGGGTTGCGGATTCATGGTTCCTGGGGGGTTATTGGTGGCGTTGTGGCGGCTGACGTTACCGACGAATGGGGGATTGCGTCGGCGATTGTGGCCGCAACCCCCTTTGGGGTCGTGTCGGCTGTGTTCACGACCAGCACCTTCACGTTCGCGGTCATGAGGATCTGGGCGGCCTCGTCGTACAAGTCGACTTCGCGGCCGGGTGCGGTCGGGTCGAGGTGGAAGCGATTGCGGGGTCCGCGCACAGCTATCCGTTCGGCGATGAGGCAGGGGGACGCGGTCAGAATGACTGCCAGATCCGGCATCAGGACGTGCGCGTTCAGGTCGAACAGGAACTTCAGAGGCACACCGTCGAGTTGTTGCATGACGAGCGTCGAGGGGAGGTACCGGTCGCAGATGACGGTGTCGCCGGCGCTCAGCCAGGGCTCGATCTCGTGCTCGACGTGCTCGTACCGGTCCGCCGCTACCAGGCAGGCCAGGGCGCGCCCGCGGATGTGGCTGAAGTGCTCCCTGATGAAGACACCGATGGCGCTGGTGGTGGGCTCCACGGTTTGGCGGACGGCCTGGCCCCGTCTGATCAATTCCCTGTTCAGGGCCTGGACGGTGGTGGTCTTCCCGACACCGCTGGGGCCGTCGAGAGTGATGAACTGCCCGCGTCTCGACGTCACGCCGCGTCCTCCCGGGGCGCTTGGTTGCGCTCGTGCTGTTCGCGCGTGAGCGCGGCCAGGGTGGAGCGGACTTCGCCCAGGGGGACGTCGCCGAACTGGATCCCGACGGAGAAGTTGAACTCGTCGCGCCGGCGCATCGACTCGTCGGCCCCGTCCGCGGTCAGGTCGACGTCTCCGTACGCGAGGAGCTTGTCGGGGTCGTAGCCGACGTCGGTCAGTGTCTTCCACACGGGCGTGCCGGGATAGGGGCGGAACTCGAACACGCTGGCCCGCACATCGCCGGGATTACTGTCGGCGATGTTCCAGAGGTTGCGGATGTGGCGCACGGTTGCCTGGATGTCCTCGTGGGTCTCGCCGGGGAAGCCGAGGATGAAGTACCCCTTGACGCCGATGCCGTGTTCGACGAGGCGGCGGGCTACGCGTTCGGTCATCTCGGCGTCGATCCGCTTGTCCATCGCGCTCAGGACGCGGTCGCTGCCGGACTCGATGCCGAGGGCGACTTCCCGCAGGCCATTGCTGACGAGCAGTTCGAGATCGGTGTTGTCGAGCCGGTCCAGGACGTTGATGCGTCCGGTGGCGTCCCACACGTACCGTTCGCCGATGCCGTGCCGCGTGAAGGCCGCCATCTGCGTCTTGATGACGCGGGAGGCGCCGAGGAACAGATCATCGACGAACCGGAACGCGGTGACGCCGTACTCCTCGTGCAGTTCGTCAAGTTCGCCGATGATGTCCTCGGGGTCGCGAACTCGGATCTTGACGTCGGGGTTGGCGCTGACGGCAGCACCACAGAAGGTGCAGTTGTAGGGGCAGCCCCTGGAGCCGACGATGTTCGCCTCCATGTGGCCGGCGCGGGCGGCCTGCGTCAGTAGCTCGGTGTCGCGGCTCACCGCGAGGCGCCGGTCGGACTCTGTGGGGGCGGCACGGTAGGGATCCTGGGGCAGGAAGGCGCGGTTGACGTATGGCAAGGCGTTGATGTCGGGGCCGAGCATCTGCGCACTCGCCTTGCCGACGGGGATACCTGCCGACCGGGTGCCGAGGAGAGGATCACGCCATAGCACCCCGGGCAGTTCACGACGGCGTTGCTCGTCCTCCAGGAGGGCAGCGACACGCAGTTCGCCCTCACCGAGTACGAGGGCCCGCAGGTTGGCCATGCGCGGGTCGGCGAGAACACGGTCCGGCATCGCCTTGGCGTGGTGGCCGCCGACCATGAGGGCGATGTCCGTGGACAGGCGCGCCGCGATGCGGGCGGACATCTCGTAGGTGGGGGCGAGCAGGTTCATGGCCGCCCACCGAGGTTGTGCGGCGTTCACGAGATCCGCTGTTTCGCCGATGCCGAGACCGTGTGCTTCGGCGTCGAGGACCCCTACGTTGAAACCGCCGATCTTCTGCGCGTACGTAGCGATATAAGCCATGCCCAGCACGGGCAGGGTGTAGTCGTTGGTCCTCGGTCGTTGGTCGTAGTCGCGCAGCGGCGCGTTCACGAACAGCGCGTCGAGCGTGCGGGTCGGATCGGCACCCGTGATCAGTGCTAACTGCGGCATGGGTCCTCCAGGTCAGCGGGCATGGGAGCCCCAGGTGAGTGTGGAGAGAGTCAGGGTGTGCAGGGCGATGCGGTCGGGACCGGCCATGCCGGTCCACATTGGGCCGAACGCCTTGTCCTTCCTGCCGGGCCAGGCGTGGGCGGGCGCGATCTGCGCGGCCCAGGTACGCACGGCCAGATCGTCGTGCGGGTAGATGCTGAAGTCGCCGGTGTAGTCGGCTGCCGCGGCCGCTGCGGTCCACGGGCCGATGCGCGGGACACTCGTGAGAGCGACGACCAGGTCGTGGGAGTCCATACGCTGCCAGTGGATGGACCGCCGCTCGTAGTGGGTGGCGGCAGCCTGCAAGACGCTGCGGTGGAATTTGGCCCCGACATCCGTGAACCGTTCGTCATCCAGTTCCAGAACCTGGGCGGCGGTAGGGGCGACGGACAGCTCACCCATGGGGCTGGGAACGGTGGTGCCGAACGTCCGGCACCACGCCCTGTACAGCTTGCGGGCCTGCTCGGCGCGTACGACCTGCCGCAGGATCGCGGTGGTGATGGCATCCCACAGCCAGGGGTTGGCCAGACGCTGCGTGGGACCGAGGCCATCGAGCCCAGCCTTGAGCTCGGCGGGGACACCGTCAGGCAGGCACGAGGGGTCCGTGGAGACGAACGTCGGCTTTACGTCCTCAGCGCCCTGCACACACGTCATGTGCGGGCCTTCCTGGTCCCACGACAGAACCCAGATACCGGAGGCGGTGCGCACGGCTCGTGCGCGGGTGCCGGTCCTCGCCTCGATCCAGGCAGGGTGATCGGTCGTCAGTACGCCGGCCATGGGTGCTCCTCAAGGTGGGTGGTTGGTCCGCCGTAGCCTCTCGCGTTTGACCGGAGAGAGAAGACCTCCGATCCGATTCCATGTCAGCTGTCGCCCTTGCGCCGGTCGGGAGGAGGATCTGTGGGCCCGTGGTGGTCCTCGCTCGGGCGCGCGAGGCGCGCCCGCATCTCGGCAGCGGTCGCCGGGTACTGTCTCGACCACGTCGCGGTCCCTGACGCCTGCCTTCCCGAGCACGGTGGCCGTGACACGACGTGCGCGCTCCACCTGCTCGGGAAGGGACACGGGATCTGCCTCCGAGGTCCTGGAACCTTGGGTTTTCGGGCCCAGGTCTGGGGACGTACGTACCTCGCGCCCTCTGTCGCGGGCGGTCAGTCGGAACACCAGCTCACCACGAGGGGCCGTCACGCGATCAGGTCACAGTGATTACCCAACGTGGGTAATCTGCATCAAGGCTGCCCAATCGCCGGACGCGACCGCCTAGTACGGCAGAGGAGCGCATGTGCCCGGACCCCAGCCACAAGGGCTCCCTCCGGAACTGCTCAGTAGTCCTGAGTGGCAACGTGCCTGCCAGCAGCGAGACTTCGCGAGTGTGTTCCGCCTCGTGAAGGTGAAAGCCGGCATCCATCCGTCTCGTGTGGCTGCCTTGTGCGGCATGACGCCGAGCCGGGTCGGGGAGATCATGTCGGGGCGGCGCCGGCTCGCTCACATCGATGTCATCGAGCGGGTCGCGGATGGACTTCGTATCCCCGGCGCCTCGCTCGGGCTTGCCCACCGCCCGTGGGAGATCCCTCCGTCCGCGTCCTCCGGGCAGCATGCGCGGAGGAGTTCGGCGCAGAGCTCCACAACCGCCGCTGACTCGGAGCAGGAGAGCGAAGTCGAATCCGGCAGGGAACTCGACGAGTTGCTGACACTCGCTGACGGCAGGGTGACGAGATCGACACTTCTCGCCCTCAGGTCATCAGTTGAGGACTACTGGCGCCGTGACGACAAGCACGGCGGCGCATCCATGCGCCCGGCGGTCATGGGGCACCTCCGGTACGTGACGCAGGTGATGGGCAGCGTCCCGGACCCCTTGCGCCGCGATCTTCAGTCACTCGCCGCCGAACTCGCCCGCCTCGCCGGATGGGCCTGCTTCGATGCCCGCCAGTACAGCACCGCGCGCACCCACTTCACCCAAGCTCTGCGGCTCTCGAACGGGCAGGACGACTATCTCTTCATGGCCAACGTTCTGTCCTGCATGAGCCTGCAGGCAACGTACGACGGGCAGCCCTCCGATGCGGTGGCGCTGGCCTGCAAGGCCCAGGACAGCGCGCGCGCCGCCGGCGGGCAGCCGCTGGTGATGTCGATGCTCCATATGCGGGAAGCCTTCGCCCACGCCACACTCCGCGACGCCGCCTCCTGCCACCAGGCCATCGGACGGTCCCGGGACTCGTACGAGCAAGCCCGCGGCCAGGAAGGCGAGGCGCCTTCCTGGATCCGCTACTTCGACGAGACGAAACTGATCGTCGACACAGGAATCGCGCTCGCCGAGCTGGGCGAGTCAGAACGTGCCGAGCCCCTGATCGCCGAGGGCCTTCGACGGGAAACGGGCGCACAACAGCGTGGCCGTGCCTTCCACGCCTTCTGGCTGGCCACGGCCCAACTCCAACAGGGCAAGCTCGATGCCGCGTGCCACAGCGCCGGGCTCGCTCTGGACCTCAGTGCGTCCCTCGACTCACCGCGGGTCGCGGGCCACGTCCATGAGTTCCACCAGCGTCTCGCCCCCTACGCGCGCGAGACGCCGGTGATCGCGTTCGAGCAGCGCATGCGCGAAGCGCTCGGCTAGCTTGCGGCGTTGGTGGCATCGTCCAGCAGGAGATACAGCAGCCCGACCAGGCTTCCGCTGCTGACCACCTCGCGACGGTCGATCATCCCGCGAATCTCAGACATCGGGATCCACTCGATGCGGTCCGACTCGTTCAGTTCGGTCGGCGGGCCCGCGTAAGTGGCTGCGGTTGCGCGGAAGACGTGGTGTTCCGAGTCGGTGATGCCGTTCGCCGGCTGCGCGTACACCAGAGGCTTCAGTCCCTCCACCCGCCAGCCGGTCTCTTCCTCCACCTCGCGAGCCGCCGCCTGCTCCGGGGTCTCGTCGGCCTCGATCAGGCCCATCGGCAGCTCCCAGCCCCACGTGTCCGTGATGAACCGGTGGCGCCACATCATCAGCACCCGCTTCTGCTCGTCCACCACGGCGGCGACCGCGAGATGCCGCATCCGGACCACGTGATGCTCCCACCGCCGGCCATCCGGCTGCTGGACATCCACGAGCCACAGGTTGACCCACGGGTTGCCGTAAATCTGACGCTCGCCATGAACCGTCCACCGCATGAGCCAACTCCCCTTCGCCTTCTCGCGGCTCCAAGAATGTCACTTGGACGAGAAGCCGTCTTTCCCATCAGCGATTTCGGGCCGTTACTGGCGATATCGGTCCGGAGCCACCGGCCCGCGGCTGCGTTGGGCCGAGTGTGGTGGCCGACGAGGGTCGGTCGGGGGCACGTGCCTCCGACCGACCCACGTCGGCTTCATCCGCGTACGTAGCCGAGGGCGAGGCCCGAAGACCCCGCCCTCATGCGACGAAACCTCACGTCAGGGCCAGACCAAGCAATACGGCTGATGCCCCGCCTCGTGGAGCCGGTGGCTGAAGTCCTGCCATTGGTGCAGCAGTTGGTAGACGTTGTACGCGTCCCTCGGGCCGCCCCTGTCCGGGACCGTCGACCAGATGAAGGCCGCCGCGCCCACCGATTCCTCGCCGATGCCGCGCAGCGGGTCCACCACCGTCATCGGGAGTTTGACCACCGCGTAATCGGGATGCAGCACGACCAGTTCCAGCGGGGGCACTTTGTACAGGGGCATGCCCTGAATGCCCGTGAGGACCATCGCCGCTATCGTCTCCGGCTTGATCTTGGTGAACATGCCGTTCATACCGAGCTCATCGCCGCCCAGCTCCTCCGGGCGCATGGAAATCGGCACGCGCGCGGCCGTGGCTCCATCGGGCGCGCCGAAGTATTTGTAGGTCACCCCCACCCGGCCACCACTCCTGCTTTCCGGCCTTCCCGGAGGTTGCTCCCGCGCCTCACGTTCGCGCCGTCGATGCTTTCCACGCCGGGCAGGCTCGGGACCGAGGTCGTCGGTTCCCTCGCCCAGTCCGCCACCGCGATGCATATCTCCACCCGACCACTCGCAGCCATGGCCGCGCAACCCGATCATCGTGACAGTGACCTCCCCCACGAACGTCCGGTGAAACACCTGTCCGCAAGAACGTCCGAGCCTCTGACACCATGGATTCCGTGAGCTTCCCCTATGACGCCCCAGTTTCGCAGACGCTTTTCGACCGCGCCGCCCTCGTGACGCCCGGCGGCGTGAACTCTCCCGTCCGCGCCTTCCGCGCGGTGGGCGGTACGCCCCGGTTCATGGTGTCCGGTCATGGTCCGTACCTCATCGACGCGGACGGCCGCGAATATGTCGACCTCGTATGTTCCTGGGGTCCGATGATTCTCGGTCACT
The DNA here is from genome assembly GCF_040681655.1 of Streptomyces sp. NPDC051662. Taxonomy (NCBI): domain Bacteria; kingdom Bacillati; phylum Actinomycetota; class Actinomycetes; order Kitasatosporales; family Streptomycetaceae; genus Streptomyces; species Streptomyces sp. NPDC051662. Next base: position 139,957 of record NZ_JBFAZD010000016.1, on the reverse strand, counting down.
CCCACCCAGAGGTCATCGAAGCGGTCCAGGCCGCTGTCGCCCGCGGTACGTCCTTCGGTACGCCCGGTGAGGGCGAGGTGGCGCTCGCCGAGGAGATCGTCGCCCGGGTCGCCCCCGTCGAGCAGGTACGGCTCGTGTCGTCCGGGACCGAGGCGACCATGTCCGCCATCCGGCTCGCCCGCGGTTTCACCGGGCGCGCCAAGGTCGTGAAGTTCGCCGGCTGCTACCACGGGCATGTCGACGCGCTGCTGGCCGCCGCGGGCTCCGGGGTCGCGACCCTCGGGCTGCCCGACACCCCCGGGGTGACCGGCGCGCAGGCCGGGGACACCATCGTCCTGCCGTACAACGATCTTGAGGCCGTGCGCCGGGCGTTCGCCGCGCACCCCGGTGAGATCGCCTGTGTGATCACCGAGGCGTCGCCCGGCAACATGGGCGTCGTACCGCCCAGGGACGGGTTCAACGCCGGGCTCAAGGAGATCTGCGCCGCCGATGGCGCGCTGTACATCTCGGACGAGGTGATGACCGGTTTCCGTACGTCGAAGGCCGGCTGGTACGGCGTCGACGGTGTCGCGCCCGACCTGATGACCTTCGGCAAGGTCATGGGCGGTGGGTTCCCGGCCGCCGCGTTCGGCGGGCGCGCCGATGTCATGGGGCGGCTCGCCCCGGCGGGCCCCGTCTACCAGGCGGGCACGCTCTCCGGGAACCCGGTCGCCACCGCCGCGGGCCTCGCGCAGCTGCGGCTGCTCGACGACGCGGCGTACGCGAGGATCGACGCCGTCTCGCGGCAGATCCAGGGGCTGGTGACGGAGGCGCTCAGCAAGGAGGGCGTCGCCCACCGCGTGCAGACGGCGAGCAATATGTTCTCCGTCTTCTTCACGGCCGACGAGGTGCGTGACTACGAGGGCGCCAAGCGGCAGGAGTCGTTCCGCTTCACCCCCTTCTTCCACTCGCTGCTGGCCGACGGCGTCTATCTGCCGCCGTCCTCCTTCGAGTCCTGGTTCGTCTCCACCGCCCACGACGAGCGCGCGATCGAGCGGATCGCCGCCGCGCTGCCGGCCGCCGCCCGCGCCGCCGCCGAAGCGACCGCCCCAGAGCCGACCGCCCCAGAGTCGACCGTCCCCGAGCCGACCGCCCCCGAGCCGACCGCCCCCGAGCCCGCCGACCCGGAGAACGCCGCATGAGCAAGAACGAAGAGATCACCGTCGTCCATCTCGTGCGCCACGGCGAAGTGCACAACCCCGACGGTGTCCTCTACGGCAGACGCCCCGGCTACCACCTCTCCGAGCTGGGCAGGCGGATGGCCGACCGGGTCGCCGAGCATCTCGCGGACCGTGACATCGCTCACGTCGTCGCCTCCCCCCTGGAACGCGCTCAGGAGACCGCGGCCCCCATCGCCAAGAGCCACGGGCTGACCCTCGACACCGACGACCGGCTGATCGAGGCCGCGAACGTCTTCGAGGGCAAGGCCTTCGGGGTCGGTGACGGCGCCCTGCGCAAGCCCGGCAACTGGAGGCACCTCACCAACCCGTTCCGGCCGTCCTGGGGCGAGCCGTACATCGATCAGGTCGTACGGATGATGGGCGCCCTGAACTCCGCGCGCGACGCGGCCCGCGGGCACGAGGCGGTCGCCGTCAGCCATCAGCTGCCGATCTGGATCGTCCGGAGCTTCGTCGAGCGGCGCCGGCTGTGGCACGACCCGCGCCGCCGGCAGTGCACGCTCGCGTCCCTGACCAGCTTCACCTATCAGGGCGACAAGATCGTCTCCGTCGGCTACTCCGAACCCGCGCGCGATCTCGTCCCGGCCCATCTGCTCGCCGGCGCCCGGCCCGTCAAGGGCGGCACCAAGGCGTTCGGTGCCTGAACGGATCCGAATGCTCGCAATGCGTTGATCCCTTCTGCCATATCTGTCGTTACGTCAGTAAAGATTAGTAAAGATACGACGTGCGCTGGAACCTCCGCGTTCGCCCTCTCATCTCCTGTGTTGCCGCTTGTAAGACTTTTATGAGCGGCATACGCACAGACGAGCGCGGATGGGAACGGTATGCGCGACATCAGCCGAAGGAGTCTTCTCGGAGCGGGAATTGGAGCGGCTGCCGCGATCGGAATCGCGGGCTGCTCCACCGGCGGGAGCGGCACGGTCCGGCACACGGAAGTGGGCAAGGGCGGCGAGAGCGGAGGCGCGACGAGCAGTGCCGGCCCCCTCGGTAAAGAGGTCCGGCTCATAGGGGACGGTTCCACTTCCGACACGGGAAAACAGCCGCACCAGCCGCCCGCCCCGGTCCCCCTGGAGCCCGGTCAGACCCCGCCGCAGTTCGTGATCTTCTCCTGGGACGGGGCCGGCGAGGTCGGCAACGGCCTCTTCCCGCGCTTCCTGGAACTCGCCAAGAACCACGACGCGGCGATGACGTTCTTCCTCTCCGGTCTCTATCTGCTGCCCGAGTCGAAGAAGACGCTCTACCGCCCGCCGAACAACCCCGTCGGCGCCTCCGACATCGGCTATCTCACCGACGGCCATATCAAGGACACCCTCAAGAACGTCCGCCAGGCATGGCTGGACGGGCATGAGATCGGTACGCACTTCAACGGGCACTTCTGCGCCGGCTCCGGCTCCGTCGGCGACTGGACCCCGCAGCAGTGGCGCAGCGAGATAGACCAGGCTGTGTCCTTCGTCACCGAGTGGCGTACGAACAGCGGCTGGACCGACCTCGACCCGCTGCCCTTCGACTACCGCAAGGAACTGATAGGCGGCCGTACGCCCTGTCTGCTCGGCCAGGAGAATCTGCTGCCGACGGCGAAGAAGCTGGGCTGGCGCTACGACGCGAGTTCCCCCGGCGGCACGCAGCGGTGGCCGGACAAGAAGCTGGGCATCTGGGATTTCCCGCTTCAGCAAGTCCCGTTCCCCGGGCACAGTTTCGAGGTGCTCTCCATGGACTACAACATCCTCGCGAATCAGTCGAAGAATTCCACGAACGGCATGACCTCGCGTTACGCGGAGTGGCGCACGCAGGCCACCGACGCGTATCTCGGCGGTTTCAACCGCGCGTACGAATCGAATCGCGCGCCGTTCTTCATAGGCAACCATTTCGAGCAGTGGAACGGCGGGATCTATATGGATGCCGTCGAGGAGGCGCTGAAGGGGATGGCGGGCAAGAAGGACGTACGGCTCGTCTCGTTCCGGCAGTTCACCGACTGGCTCGATGCGCAGGACCCCGCCGTACTCGACAAGCTCCGCACACTGGAGGTCGGCCAGGCCCCCACCGGCGGCTGGAACACTTTCTTCAAAGCGTGAGGAAACCGTCTGAGGAAACCGTCTGAGAAGACCACCTGATCAGGCAGCTTGGTCGGGCCGCTTGGCCGGGCCGTTTGAGCAGACCCCCCGGCGGTTGCCCGCGCGTGGCTCTTTACAACGGGCTTTACGGGCAGCCAGGGGGGTGCGCAAGATCCCTGAAACGCCCATGCGAAACTTTTCACATGAACTCAGGCCGCGCTCCCCGACGCCGCTCCGAGCGACGATTCCGCGCCCTCCCACCGGTTGTCGTGGGCGTGGTGGCCCTGACGCTCTCGGCCTGCGGGGGCGGCGGCAAGTCCGGCGGCGGCGGTGACACCAACTTCGTCACGAACACCGGTGGCATCTCCACCGTCGCGGCGGCCGACCGCAAGCCCGCCAACCAGCTCTCCGGGGAGACCCTGGACGGCAAGCGGCTCGATGTGGCCGATCTCAAGGGCAAGATCGTCGTGATGAACGTCTGGGGCTCGTGGTGCCCGCCCTGCCGCGCCGAGGCCCCGCACTTCGCGAAGGTCGCCAAGGAGACCGAGTCGAAGGGCGTGGCGTTCGTCGGGATCAACACCCGGGACGCCAACAAGGGCCCGGCGCTGGCGTTCGAGAAGGACTACGGCGTCCCCTACCCGAGTCTGTACGACCCGGCGGGCAAGCTCATCGTCAACGGCTTCCCGCGAGGAAGTCTCAACCCGCAGTCCATCCCCTCCACGATCGTGCTCGACCGGGACGGAAAGATCGCGGCCCGCGCGCTGATGGCGCTCGACGAGGAGAAGCTGCGCAAGATGATCGACCCGCTGATCGCGGAGAAGTGATCCTGTGCAGGTTCTCGCCGCGACCCCCGGCATGAATGAGACGGTCTACAGCGGAGCGCTGCTGCTCGCGCTGCCGATCGCCCTGCTCGGCGGGCTCATCTCCTTCTTCTCGCCGTGCGTGCTGCCGCTCGTACCGGGTTATCTCTCCTACGTCACGGGCGTCAGCGGCACCGATCTGGCGGACGCCCGACGTGGCCGGATGGTCGTCGGCGCCACGCTCTTCGTCGTCGGCTTCACCGCGGTCTTCGTCTCGGGCGGGGCGCTCTTCGGCTACTTCGGCGGGACTCTCCAGGACCACCGCGAAGTCCTCTCCAAGGTGCTCGGCGTCCTGATGATCCTCATGGGTGTGTTCTTCATGGGGATGATGCCCTGGCTCACCCAGCGCGAATTCCGCTTCCACAGGCGCCCGGTGACCGGCCTCGCGGGCGCGCCCGTGCTCGGCGCGCTCTTCGGGATCGGCTGGACGCCCTGCCTCGGGCCGACCATCTCCTCGGTGAACGCCCTTGCGTTCGACCAGGCGAGCGCCGGCCGAGGGGCCATACTGACCGTCGCGTACTGCCTCGGTCTCGGAGTGCCGTTCGTGCTCGCGGCGGTGGCGTTCCGCAAGGCGCTCGGGGCGTTCGGCTGGATCAAGCGCCACTACGTATGGGTGATGCGCATCGGCGGCGCGATGATGATCCTGACCGGGCTGGCGCTGCTGACCGGCGCGTGGGACAGCATCGTGCAGGACATGCAGACCTGGACCAACGGCTTCACGGTGGGGATCTAGTTCCATGAGCAAGGCGTCCACGAACGACACCGGGACCGAAACCCCGACCGCGGCCGGGACCGGGACCGGCACCGCCGAGGCCCGCGACGCGCGTGAACTCGGCGACGCCGGGTCCACCCTCTCCACCGCCCCCCGCGAGGAGCGCGAGGACGCCGTCATCGGCGGCCCCACCCTCGGGATCGTCGGCTGGCTCCGCTGGTTCTGGCGCCAGCTCACCTCCATGCGCGTCGCGCTGATCCTTCTCTTCCTGCTCTCCCTCGGCTCCATCCCCGGCTCGCTGATCCCGCAGACCGGCATCGACGAGATGAAGGTGCAGGACTTCAAGGAGCGCCACGAGACGCTCGCGCCGATCTACGAGAACCTCCAGCTCTTCCAGGTCTACAGCTCGGTGTGGTTCTCCGCGATCTACATCCTGCTGTTCATCTCCCTCATCGGCTGTATCGTCCCGCGCACCTGGCAGTTCGTCGGCCAGCTGCGCAGCCGGCCGCCGGGCGCGCCCAAGCGCCTCGACCGGATGCCCGCGTACGCGACATGGCGCACCACCGCCGAGCCCGAGGCCGCCCGCGAGGCCGCGCTCGCGATCCTCAGGAAGCGCCGCTTCCGGGCGCATACCGTCGGTGACGCGGTCGCCGCCGAGAAGGGCTATCTCCGCGAGGCCGGCAATCTCGCCTTCCATATCGCGCTGATCGTGATGCTGGTGGCCTTCGCGAGCGGACAGCTCTTCAAGTACGAGGGCGGCAAGCTGATCGTCGAGGGCGACGGCTTCTCCAACACCCTCACCCAGTACGACGACTTCAAGTCCGGCTCCCTCTTCGACTCGGAGGAGCTGACGCCGTTCACCTTCACCCTGGACGCGTTCACGGGTACGTACGAGCGCAGCGGGCCGCAGCTGGGCACCCCCCGGACCTTCAAGGCCGACATCCGGTACACCACGGACGCGACAGGACCGGAGAAGAAGTCGGTCATCGAGGTCAACAAGCCCCTCAAGCTCGATGGCTCGAAGGTCTATCTCATCGCCCACGGCTACGCCCCCGTCGTCTCCGTCAAGGACGGCCGCGGCAAGGAGGTCTTCCGGGGCGCGGTCCCGCTGCTGCCGATCGACAACAACGTCTCGTCCACGGGCGCCATCAAGGTCATGGACGGCTACCGCGACAAGAACGGCAAGAAGGACCAGCTGGGCTTCGCCGCGTTCTTCGTGCCGACCTACGGCGGGAAGGGCTCCGGGCAGATGTTCTCCCGGTTCCCCGCGCTCGACTTCCCGGTGCTCAACATCGGCGCGTACCACGGCAGTCTCGGTGTCGACTCCGGGCTGCCGCAGAACGTGTACCAGCTGAACACCGACAAGATGACGGCCTTCAAGGACGCCAAGGGCGATGTCCTCAAGAAGACCCTGCTGCCCGGCGACTCGCTCACCCTGCCCGACGGCGCCGGCTCCATCACCTTCGAGAAGGAGGTCAAGGAGTGGGCGAGCTTCCAGATCACGCACGAGCCCGGTAACACCTGGGCCCTCGCCGGTGCGATCGCCGCCATCGCGGGGCTGGCCGGCTCGCTCTTCATCCAGCGGCGCCGGGTCTGGGTCCGGGCCGTACGGGGCGCCGACGGCGTCACCGTCGTCGAGATGGCGGGACTCGGCCGCAGTGAGTCCACCAGGCTCCCCGAGGAACTGGCCGAGCTGGCCGGCACCCTCTATTCAGAGGCGCCCAGCGCGCCTGATCCCGCAGAAAAGACTGTTGAAGGGGCTGAGAAGTGAATCTCGCCGCCACAGCAACCAATGAGAGCCTGGCGCAGACCAGCAATGTGCTGATCTATTCGGCCATGGCCGTCTACCTGCTGGCCTTCCTCGCGTATCTGGCCGAGTGGCTGTTCGGCAGCCGCAGCAAGGTGGCCAGGACCGCCGCCGCGCTGACCGGCGGAGACAGGAAGTCCGCGGCGGCGCCGGTGACGGTACGGTCCACGCGGGAGGGCGGTTCCACGGCCGTCCTGGAGCGGCCTGAGGTCATCACCCGCTCCGCGAGCGGCACCCGCGATCTGCCCGACGGTCCCGGCGCGGCCGGCGGTGACGCGCAGGGCGATCTGTACGGCCGGATCGCCATCTCCCTCACGGTCCTCGCCTGGGGCATCGAGGCGGCCGGGGTGGTCGCCCGCGCGCTGTCCGTGCAGCGGGCGCCGTGGGGCAACATGTACGAGTTCAACATCACCTTCACCACCGTGGCCGTCGGCGTCTATCTCGCGCTCCTCGCGCTGAAGAAGAACGTCCGCTGGATCGGGCTGCCGCTCATCATCACGGTCCTGCTCGATCTCGGGCTCGCCATCACCGTCCTGTACACCGACAGCGACCAGTTGGTTCCGGCGCTGCATTCGTACTGGCTCTGGATCCATGTCTCCACGGCGATCTTCTGCGGCGCGGTCTTCTACGTCGGCGGACTGACCACCGTGCTCTACCTCTTCCGTGAGCGGTACGAGTCGAAGCTCGCCGCCGGCCTCAAGCCCGGCTCCTTCGCGACCTCGGTGCTTGAGCGGCTGCCGGCGGCGGCGTCGCTCGACAAGTTCGCCTACCGCGTCAACGCCGCGGTCTTCCCGCTCTGGACGTTCACGATCGTCGCGGGCGCGATCTGGGCCGGCGACGCCTGGGGCCGCTACTGGGGCTGGGACCCCAAGGAGGTCTGGTCCTTCATCACCTGGGTCGCGTACGCCTGTTATCTGCACGCCCGCGCCACCGCCGGCTGGAAGGGCCGCAAGGCCGCCTATCTGGCGCTGATCGCCCTCGGCTGCTGGCTCTTCAACTACTACGGCGTGAACATCTTTGTCACGGGTAAGCACTCGTACGCGGGCGTATAACGCCGGTACGCGCGTGCATCGGATACATCAAGAGGCGCCCTCCGCGGTATTGACTCCGCGGGGGGCGCCCCTGTATGTGCGTACGTGCTTCTGAAGGCGGCTGTCAGGGCTCGGGCTCAGGGCTCGGGCTCAGGGCTCGGGCTCGGTCAGGGCTTCGGCGGGGTGTCGTCCGCGCCGCCACCCTTCTCCGTGTCTCTCTCCTTCTCCTTGCCCATCTCCCGGTCCTCCTTGAGGGAGTTGAGGAACTCCGGGTTGTCGTCGGGCGCGACCCAGCCGCCACGACGCACCGCCCTCGTCCGCTCCCGGCCCACGATCAGCCACGAGATGGAGCCGACCAACGGGAAAAGCAGCACCAGAATCGCCCAGATGGGCTTGGGGAGGTACCGGATCTCCTTCTCATCGGTCGTGATGCAGTCGATGAAGGCATAGATGCTGAGAGCCAACGGCACCAGAAACATCAGCACCCGAAGCATGGAGGTCCCCTTTTGAGTGGAGAACGAGACCGGATCGCGGCCCCTGACCACACCAGGGTAGCGAGTAACCGAACAGAGCCGGTCCGGGATGGTCAACGGCTCGCCTCGCGGGGCCGACGGTAAGCCCCCGGCGGACCGCGCCGGGGAGGATGACACACTGGACCGCATGGCTTACGACGATCTCCGCTCGCTGCTCCGGGCGCTGGAGCGCGAGGGCGACCTCAAGCGCATCAAGGCCGAAGTCGACCCGTACCTGGAGGTCGGGGAGATCGTCGACCGGGTGAACAAGGCCGGCGGGCCCGCGCTGCTCTTCGAGAATGTCCGCGGCTCGGCGATGCCCCTCGCCATGAACGTGTACGGCACGGACCGCCGGCTGCTCAAGGCGCTCGGGCTGAAGTCGTACAGCGACATCAGCGACAAGATCGGCGGACTGCTCAAGCCGGAGCTGCCGCAGGGTTTCGTCGGGGTGCGCGAGGCGTTCGGGAAGCTCAGCTCCGTCGCGCATGTACCGCCGAAGAAGATCAAGGACGCGCCCGTCCAGGAGGTGGTCCTCACCGGCGACGACGTCGATCTGGACCAACTGCCCGCGCTGTTCACCTGGCCCGAGGACGGCGGCTCCTTCTTCAACCTCGGTCTCACCCACACCAAGCACCCCGAGACCGGCGTCCGCAACCTCGGGCTCTACCGGCTCCAGCGCCATGACCGGCGCACCATCGGGATGCACTGGCAGATCCACAAGGACAGCCGCAACCACTACCAGGTGGCCGCCAAGCGCGGTGAACGGCTGCCCGTCGCGATCGCGTTCGGCTGTCCGCCCGCCGTGACGTACGCCTCGACGGCCCCGCTGCCCGGTGACATCGACGAGTACCTCTTCGCGGGCTTCGTCCAGGGCCGGCGTATCGAGATGGTCGACTGCAAGACCGTGCCGCTCCAGGTGCCCGCCAACGCCGAGGTCGTCATCGAGGGCTGGCTCGAACCGGGGAAGACGCTGCCCGAGGGTCCGTTCGGCGACCACACCGGCTTCTACACCCCCCAGGAGCCGTTCCCGGCGCTGACCATCGACTGTGTGACCATGCGGAAACGACCGCTGCTCCAGTCGATCGTGGTCGGCCGGCCGCCGACGGAGGACGGCCCGCTGGGACGCGCGACGGAACGGTTCTTCCTCCCGCTGCTGAAGATCATCGTGCCGGACATCGTGGACTACCACCTGCCCGAGTCGGGCGGCTTCCACAACTGCGCGATCGTCTCGATCGACAAGAAGTACCCCAAGCACGCGCAGAAGGTGATGCACGCGATCTGGGGCGCGCACATGATGTCGCTGACCAAACTGATCGTGGTCGTCGACGCGGACTGCGATGTGCACAATCTGCACGAGGTGTCCTGGCGGGCGCTGGGCAACACCGACTACGCGCGCGATCTCACCGTCGTCGAGGGCCCGGTGGACCATCTCGACCACTCCTCCTACCAGCAGTTCTGGGGCGGCAAGGCGGGGATCGACGCGACGAGGAAGCTCCCCGAGGAGGGGTACACCCGGGACGGCGGCTGGCCGGAGATGGTCGAGTCCGACCCGGAGACGGCGGCGAAGGTCGACCGGCGCTGGCGGGAGTACGGGCTGTGACCAGTGCGGCGGCGGCAGTACCGCAACCGGGCAGGACCAGGGCGTTTCTGCGGCTGGTGATGATCGAGCACTCGGTCTTCGCGCTGCCGTTCGCCTATATCGCCGCGCTGACCGCGATGTTCCAGCTGGACGGAAACGTCCACTGGGTCCGGCTGCTGCTGGTCACCCTCGCGATGGTCGGGCTCCGTACGTTCGCGATGGCCTGCAACCGGATCATCGACCGCGAGATCGACGCGCGCAATCCGCGCACGGCGGGACGCGAACTGGTGACCGGCGCGGTCTCGGTGCGCTCCGCGTGGACGGGCGCGCTCGTCGCCGTCGTCATCTTCCTCGGGGCCGCGGCGGCGCTCAATCCGCTCTGTCTCGCCCTCGCGCCCATCGCCGTGATCCCGATGGTGGTCTATCCGTACGGGAAGAGGTTCACCAACTTCCCGCACGCGATCCTCGGCATCGCCCAGGCCATAGGCCCGGTCGGCGCCTGGCTCGCGGTCACCGGCAGCTGGTCGTGGGACGCGGTGATCCTCGGTCTCGCGGTCGGTATCTGGATCGGCGGCTTCGACCTGATCTTCGCCTGCCAGGACGTCCAGGCGGACCGCGCGCACGGCGTGCTGTCCGTACCGGCCCGGTTCGGTATCCCGGCCGCGCTGTACGGGGCGCGCGCCTGCCATGTCGTGACCGTGGCGCTGCTGGTCTGGTACGCGCTGGCCACGGAGGCCGGGGCGTTCTTCTGGACCGGGCTGGCCGTTGTCGCCGGTGCGTTCCTGTACGAGCACTCGATCGTGAAGCCGGGCGATCTGTCGCGGCTGAACCGCGCGTTCTTCAGCGTGAACGGCTTCATCGGGATAATTCTCTTCGTGGCCGCGCTGCTGGATCTCCTGGTGCGGGGCCTGACGCTGTAGGGCCCGGCTGTCCGGCGTCAGCCCCGGGCCGTTATTCGTTCGTTCAGCGGGGGCGGCCTGCGGAACATGAACGCGGCCAGCACCCCGCCGATCAGTCCGAAGAGATGGCCCTGCCAGCTGACGGCCGAGTTGGTCGGCAGAACGCCCCACAGGGCCGAGCCGTAGAACGCGAGGACCAGCAGACCGGTCACGATGTCCACCGCGTTGCGGTCGACGAAGCCGCGCACCAGCAGATAGCCGAGCAGCCCGAAAACCACCCCGGAGGCGCCCGCCGTGACCGTGTGGTCGGCGGCGGTGAGCCAGACGCCCAGGCCGCCGACGACCATGATCGTGAACACGACGGCGGCGAACCGCCGCAGACCGGTCAGCGCGGCGAGGAAGCCGAGCACCAGCAGCGGCAGGGAGTTGGAGACGAGATGGTCGTAGCCGTGGTGCAGGAAGGCCATGGGGATGACATCGCGCAGCTCGCCCACGTCGCGCGGGCTCAGTCCGTACGTACTGAGCGACCCCGTCGCGCCGTTCACCGCTTCGAGCACCCAGAGCAGCGCGACCCAGCCGATCATGACGGCCGCGGCCGGTTTCATCCGTGAGGTCCGGCTCCGTCTGGTCATGCCGGCGGTCCCATACGACATCGCGGCCCCCCTCTGATCACTGCTGGTCTGTCGGGATGTCTCCCTGTCCGTGTTCCCGTGCTTCTGCCCTGGTGAACGTCCGGGGTACGGTCATCGGTTCCTGCCCCGGGCCGCCGGATAGGCTCGGATCCGTGAAGCCCGGAGCGTACGAAGACGAGCACAGCCCGCGACAGCCCCGGCGGCCCTGGGTCGTCGGGGTCTCGGGAGCGTCGGGAACGCCGTACGCCGCGGCCGTGTTGCGGGGGCTGCTGGACGCGGGGGAGAGCGTCGATCTCGTGGTCAGCCGGGCAGCCCGGCTGACCCTGCTCGACGAGACGGGTGTCGCCTTCAGGGACGCGCGCTGGCGGGACGATCTGCGCACCTGGCTGGCGCGCGGCGCGGACGGCGAGCCGGACACCTTCGAGGTGAAGCTGGGCCGGGACACGGGTGCGGATGACGTACGGCACTGGTCGGCCGGAGATCTGGCGGCCGGCCCTTCCTCGGGCTCGTACCCGGTGAAGGGGATGCTGATCGTGCCCGCGTCCACGGCGAGCGTGGCAGGGGTGGCGCTCGGTCTCTCGAAGGATCTGCTCCAGCGCGCGGCGAGCGTGACCCTGAAGGAGCGGCGGACGCTGGTGGTCGCCGTACGGGAGACGCCGCTCAACGGGCAGACGCTGAAACATCTGGTGACGCTGGACGAGGCGGGCGCCGTGGTGCTGCCCGCCTCTCCGGCGTTCTACGCGGGGGCGACACATATCCAGGATCTGGTGGACTTCGTCGCCGGGCGGATTCTGGACGCGGCAGGGGTGCCGCACCGGCTGTACCGCCGTTGGGAGGGAGAGCTTGGCGGGCTCTCGCGGTGATGAGGACGGACAGGGCCGGGCCGGGTGCCGTATCGGTGCCCTTGTCGAAGCTCCTGTCGGGGCCCGTACCGGGCCCTTTGACGAGGGTGGCCGCTCAGCGCTTCTTGGCGCGGCGTCGCGAGCGGCCGGCCTTCTCGGCGCCGGCGCGGCCCGTGGTGACGGCCTGATGGACACGCGAGCGGCTGGCCTGCTCCTGAAGCGATCGCATCTGGGCGTAGGCCATCTCGATCGTGTACACGGTGGGTCTCACTCCTGAAAGTTCGAAGGATCATCGTTGATCGTCTAAAAGATTCGCAGGACTTCAGCCCTGCATGCCTTAGATTCTACACGTAACTTTGCGAGATTGCTGATTAATGGAAGGCTTCAGGCATATGGACGCCGTGGATAGGCAGCTCATCCAGGCCCTCAGGGAGAACGGCAGAGCCTCGTACGCCGAGCTCGGCAGGCTCGTCGGACTCTCCGGGCCCAGCGTCACCGACCGCATCAACCGTCTCGAAGCGGCGGGCGTCATCACCGGCTACCGCGCCACGGTCGACTCGGCCTCGCTCGGCCTCGGCGTCACCGCGCTGATCGGGATCTCGCTCTCCGACGCCGCCGACCACGAGGACGTGGCCCGCCGGATGCGCGATCTCGGGGAGATCGAGGACTGCTGGTTCATCGCGGGCGACGACTCGTACATGCTGAAGGTCCGCGCGAGCGATGTGGACGGCCTGGAGAAGACGATCCGCCGGCTGAGCGGTACGAAGGGCGTCTCCCGGACCCGTACCACCATCGTGCTCTCCACCAAGTGGGAGAACCGGGTGGGGGAACTGCCCGAGGAGGCCTGACAGGCCGGGGGCCGGCTTCCCTTCCGCCCGATGCCGTCCCGCACCCGGGGCGGCATCGGACGGCCGTGCCCCGCCCGCGCGCATGACCTGCTCGAACAGTGCGTCAGCATGGGCCGCGTCATGCTCGTATCGGGAGGGGCGTAGTCTCGACTGGCACGATTTGGCAGACGAAGTGGGAGGCGGCCTGATGACTGCATCTGCTCAGGATGTGGGTCTCAAGCGCGAGCTGGAGGCGAAGATCCGGGCCGGCGAGCGGCTGACCCGTGAGGACGGCATCGCGCTGTACGCGTCGGACGATCTGGCCTGGCTCGGCGGTCTCGCCCACGAGGTGCGTACGCGCAAGAACGGTGACGTCGTCCACTTCAACGTCAACCGCCACCTCAACATGACGAACGTCTGTACCGCCTCCTGCGCCTACTGCTCCTTCCAGCGCAAGCCGGGCGAGAAGGACGCGTACACGATGCGCATCGAGGAGGCCGTCCGCCTCGCCAAGGCGATGGAGGGCGAGAACCTCACCGAGCTGCATATCGTCAACGGCCTCCACCCGACGCTGCCGTGGCGCTACTACCCGCGCTCGCTCAGCGCGCTGAAGGAAGCCCTCCCGCAGGTCTCCCTCAAGGCGTTCACCGCCACCGAGATCCACCACTTCGAGACGATCTCGGGCCTGTCGGCCTCCGAGATCCTCGACGAGCTGATCGAGGCCGGTCTGGAGTCGCTGACCGGCGGCGGAGCCGAGATCTTCGACTGGGAGGTCCGTCAGCACATCGTCGACCACAACACCCACTGGGAGGACTGGTCGCGGATCCACCGGCTCGCGCACGAGAAGGGGCTCAAGACCCCGTCGACGATGCTGTACGGGCACATCGAGGAGCCCCGGCACCGCGTCGACCACGTACTGCGGCTGCGTGAGCTCCAGGACGAGACCGGCGGTTTCCAGGTCTTCATCCCGCTGCGCTACCAGCACGACTTCGTGGACATGAAGGACGGCAAGATCCGCAACCGCCTCCAGGCCCGTACGACCATGGCCACGGGCGCGGAGGCGCTGAAGACCTTCGCGGTCTCCCGGCTGCTCTTCGACAACGTTCCGCACGTCAAGGTCTTCTGGGTGATGCACGGCGTCCAGACCGCGCAACTCGCCCTCCAGCACGGCGCGGACGACATGGACGGCTCGGTCGTCGAGTACAAGATCACGCACGACGCGGACAACTACGGCACGCCGAACAAGCTCGGCCGCGAGGATCTGCTCGACCTCATCCGCGACGCGGGCTTCCGGCCCGTCGAGCGGAACACCCGGTACGAGATCATCCGCGAGTACCCGGGCCCCGACGCCGACCGCCGCGAGTCCCCGCAGCCGATGCGGGTCTGAGCGGGCGCACGGGTCTGAGAGGGCACAGCGAATGGCGCTCATATTCGAGCTGGATCCGGCGGTGGACCCCGCCCTGCGCGACGGGCTTCTCGCTCTCTGGGCGGATGTCTCCAACGCGGGCGGTGCCGTCGGATTCGTACCGCCGGTGACGGTGGACGAGATACGGCCCGAGCTGGTCAAGCACTTCGCGGCCATGGCCGAGGGCCGGGGCAGGCTGCTGGTCGGATACGACGAGGAGGGCGCCGTCGCCGCGACGGCGTTCCTCACGCTCAACACCCACCGGCTGATGCGGCACTGGCTCTGGCTCTACACCGTGATGGTCCACCCCGGGCACCAGGGCAAGGGGTACGGCCGTGATCTGATGGCCGCCGCCGCGGACGCCGCCCGCGGGATCGACTCCATCGAGGCGATCCGGCTCACCTGCCGCGGGGGCACGGGCGTCGACAGGTTCTACGCCTCCTGCGGCTACAAGGAGGTCGGGCGGGTGCCGGACGCGATCAGGGTCGCCCCTGGTGACGACCGTGACGACATCATGATGCTGCTCCCGCTGAACCGGTCCTGACCCGCCCGTGCTTGACTGGTAGGAGCCGGACATACCGTGACGTCGGTACGCCAGGAAGAGACAGAGAGAGGGCCCGCTGTGACCGTTTCGAAGACAAGCGCCACGATCCGGTACACCGCGATGCGTCTGGGCATCTTCGTCGGCTGCTTCGTGGTCGTCGCCGGCCTGGTCCAGTTCGGTGTGCTGCCCAAGGGACTCGGTGACTCCAACTTCATCTGGGTGCTGCTGCTCGCGATCGTGATCTCGGCGCCGCTCAGCTTCGTCCTGCTGCGCAAGCAGCGCGACGAGATGTCCGCGCAGATCGTCGGCAAGGTCGACAGCGCGAAGACGCGGCTGGAGGCGAACCGTACCCAGGAGGACGGCGTCACCCCGTAGGTCACCCAGAGGGCGCCACGTAAGCGCCACGTAAGCTTTCTCACATCGCGACACCCCAGCTCCGGAGCCGTCCCTCCAGAGCTGGGGTGCCGTGTTTTCCGGCTCTTCCGGCCCGCTTTCCGGCGCTCTTTCCGGCAGTTCATACCCCAAAGAAGTGCTTTGAGCTTCTCAAAGTTCAAGTGTTAACGTGTTCGGCATGAAGACAGCAGCGCGTCACCGCCGCCACCGGGGCATCCCGCTCGTGGCGCGCCTGCATGTCGATCTCTGCCGCTGTATGTCCGCGGTCTGTTGCCGCGCGGTCTGACCCGGCATCATGCAGCGGCGCCCCTTCCGAGTCTCCCGAGTCCCGGCCTGAGTCTCCCGAGTCCTGGCTCTCCCGAGTCCTTCGAAGCACGAGCGCCGCACCCCTGTCCGTATGGCCCCGATGCGTCATGTCTGGAGTGTGTTCGTGTCCGCGAACTCCGCGTCCACCGTCCCCGAGAAGCCGGCTGATCCCAGATCCGGCCTCCGTATTCCCAAGATCCCGTTCTGGGCACAGATCGTCGCCGGTCTGGTCCTCGGTGTCCTGCTCGGCTGGCTCGCCCGCAGCCAGGACATCGGCTGGCTCTACACCACCCTCGACAAGATCGGCAGCATCTTCGTCCAGCTGCTGAAGCTGGCCGTGGCGCCGCTCGTCTTCTTCGCGATACTGGTGTCGATCACCAACCTGCGCAAGGTCAACAACGCGGCCAGGCTGGCCTCCCGTACGCTGCTCTGGTTCATGATCACGTCGCTGATCGCGGTCGCCATCGGCCTCGCGATCGGCCTGATCACCAACCCGGGCTCGGGCACCGGCCTCACCCCGAAGGACGGCAAGGCGCCCGAGGGCTCCGGGTCCTGGATCGACTTCCTGACCGGCATCGTGCCGACCGACGTCATCACGCCCTTCACCGAGCTGAACGTCCTTCAGATCGTCTTCATGGCCGCCGTCGCCGGAATCGCGGCCCTCAAGCTCGGCCCGAAGGCCCAGCCGATCCTCACCCTCAGCGAAGCCGTCCTCGAACTGCTCCAGAAGGCCCTGTGGTGGGTCATCCGGCTCGCCCCGATCGGTACGGTCGGCCTCATCGGCTTCGCCATCGCCGACTACGGCTGGGACCTCATCGGCAAGTACGCGACCTTCACCGCCGACGTCTACATCGGCTGCGCGCTGGTCCTCTTCGGTGTCTACCCGCTGCTGCTGGCCACCGTCGCCAAGGTCAACCCGGTCCAGTTCTTCAAGGGCGCCTGGCCCGCGATCCAGCTCGCCTTCGTCTCCCGCTCCTCGGTCGGCACGATGCCGGTCACCCAGAAGGTCACCGAGCGGCTCGGCGTCCCGAAGGAGTACACCTCCTTCGCCGTACCGTTCGGCGCGACGACCAAGATGGACGGCTGCGCCGCCATCTACCCGGCGCTCGCCGCGATCTTCATCGCGCAGATCTTCGACGTCCAACTGGGTATCCAGGACTATCTGCTGATCGCCTTCGTCTCGGTCGTCGGCTCGGCGGCCACCGCGGGCCTCACCGGCGCGACGGTCATGCTGACGCTGACCCTCTCCACGCTGGGGCTCCCGCTGGAGGGCGTGGGCCTGCTGATGGCGATCGACCCGATCCTGGACATGATGCGTACGGCCACGAACGTGGCGGGCCAGGCGCTGGTCCCGGTCATCGTCGCGGCACGCGAGAAGATCCTCGACCACGACGCGTACAACTCGGCCTCGGCCTCGCCGGTGGACGACTACGACAGCGCGGACGACAAGCGCGGGGCGAACGTCCCGGTCCCCGCGTAACGCACACGCGCGAAGCGCACCTCGATCGCCCCCGTCCTCCGCAGAGGCCGGGGGCGACGTGCTGTCGCAAGGCCGGTCGTCGCGCCCCGGCCTTCTCTCCGTTCCCTTGGCCTGTTCCCTCGACCCGGGTACGGACGCGGTGGTTGTCTCCATAGGTGCGCAGTACACGAATAGGCCCGGCGGGGGTGGTACTTCCACCCTGGACCTCCGCCTCACCCCTGGGCTCACCGCCAGGGCCACCGGTCACAATGCGGTCGATCCCAGGAGCCCCGATCATGGGATGAGCGAATCGAATGGACGACACCCGTTCGGGCGCCGGCACGGGCCCGATCCGCACCGGATGAGGGATCTGTGATGAAAGATTTCGCTGGGGCCAAGTGGGGCTATGTGACCCGCAGAATCAACGACCGGGACGCGACCGCGCCCGGTGGGTCGGTTCGCGAGCCGCAGCTCGGGGACCTTGTGGTCGCCACCGTGGCCCACCTGGGCGAGCTCGACCATCTGGAGGATGTCCATGGTCGGCGCGTCCGTCTCTACTGGGGCGACATCGTGGTCGGTGCATACGGCAACCGGTACGCCACCGACTTCTACGAGGGTTACCTGCCGACCGGGCCCCATGTTCATCTGCTGACTGCGGGCGGCCTTGTGGGAACGGTCGCCTCGGCGCATACGCGACGGCTGCCACCGACCGAGTTGCAGGTGATCGGCACCCTGAACGACCGGTCCGGGATGCCGCTGTCGCTGGAACACTACGCGCGGACGCCGTCACCGCACACGGCTCCGGACTGGGGCACTCTGGTCGTGCTCGGCTCGTCGATGAACGCGGGCAAGACCACGACGGCGTCGGCCATGGTGAGCGGCTGGACGCGAGCCGGACTGGCCGCCGGTGCGGGCAAGGTCACCGGTTCCGGCAGCGGCAAGGACCGCTGGATGTACATCGACGCGGGCGCCAGTACCGTGGCCGAATTCCTCGACTTCGGTATGTCCTCCACGTTCGGCTACCCGGTCGAGCGGTTGCGGACCACGATGATCTCCATCCGCGATGCCCTGGTCGACGACGGTGCGGACGCGGTCGTCCTGGAGATCGCCGACGGGCTGCTGCAGTCCGAGACACGGGCGCTTGTCGAGTGCCTGCCCGGATTCGCCCACGGTGTCGTACTGGCGGCGGCCAACGCGCTGGACGCGGCGGCCGGGGTGACGATCCTGCGAGAGCTGGGCGTCCCGGTCCGCATGGTGAGTGGTCTGGTCACCGCCAGCCCCCTTGCCTCCCAGGAAGCACACGCGGCCACGGGACTGCCGGTCCTGTCCCCGCCACAGCTGGCGAACGGCGCGGCTGTGGACCTGGTGCGCGCACCGGCCCGGCAGACCGTCGCCACGGCGGATCCCGTCGTCGATGCCGGTGTCCGGGGCTGATGCCCGTGATATCGGCGATCGTCTACATACCTGACGGACGTCCCGGGCCCGGGCAGTTGTGTGAAGCCGCCCTGGACGTCCTTGAGCTGCGGCCGGCCGAAGTGGTGCTGCCCGAGGCCACGGTCCGTGACGAGCGCGGCGGACGGCTGTTCAACGGCTCTACGCTGATGTTCGAACCCGCGGCCGGTGGCGGCCCCCTGGCCGGCGCCGTCGCGGACCGGCAGGCCCGAGCATTCGGCGTGACCAACACGGCCTTCCACGTCCAGCGTGCCCTGCGGTTCGCTTCGGCCCTGCTCGGCCACCCGCTCCCTCGCCTGCTGGTCAGAATCGGGATGCACGACCAGCCCCGCCGCTGGCGCGGAGGGCACTACCGGCTTCCCAGGGCGTCGCTCACGGACGAGCCCGCCGCTCTCAGCTGTGCGGGCGAGGTCCATCTGGGGGGCGGCGCCGGATTCGTCCCGGCACCAGGTGGCGGCCGGTATTTCCACGCCCCCGCACACAACGCCGCGATCATCTGTCACGAGGTCGGCCATCATCTGTGCCGGCACACCGCGGACTTCCGGCTCAACCGGCTGCGTCCCCCGGCGCAGCAGACCAACCTGAAGGTCGCCCTGGACGAGGGCACGGCAGATGTCCTCACGGCCATCCTGCTGGGCACCTCGGACATCTACGGCTGGCACCGCGGGGCCATCGCCGAGTGGGACCAGCGGCGCCGCAAACTGCAGCCCCGGTGGACAATGGCGCACTTCTTGGGCGGCCGGGACCAGGACCCGCACGCCGACGGAACCGTGTGGGCATCGGCATGCTGGTCCGCTCGTGAGCGGGTCGTCGCCACGGGTGCCGACGCCGCCCGCTTCGACGCGGCGCTGCTGCGCGGCATGGAGTCGACCGGAGCCGAGGCCGCCCCGCTGACCAAGGACGCCTTGAACGAGCGCCGTCAGTTCTCCCGGCTGCTGTCCGCGATCACACGTGCCGACCCGGGACTCGCGCCGGTGGTGCTGACCGCCATGGCCGAGCACGGCGTTCGCCCCGGCGCGAGCAACACAGCTCTCAAAGACGCCGCCCGCGCCGAACTGGTCGGGGAGGTGGGCAGATGAAGTCCCGCCGGGACGATGTGGGAATGCTGCGGCACCTGTGGCGATTCCGTTCCTATGGGCGCCCGCACCTGCGCACGCTCACGCTCGGCGTGGGACTGCGCATCGGAGAACTGATCGCCGACCTGGCGGCCCCCTGGCCGCTGGCGCTGGTCATCGACAACGTACTCAAGGGCAAGACCAGTGGCCCACTGACCTGGCTCACGGGCATCGTGGGCTCGTCCCCGCTGGCCATGCTCAGCGTGGCCGCCGCCGCACTGCTGCTGATCACTCTCGCCTCGGGGACGTTCGACTACCTCGGTGACCGTGTGATGAACAGCGCCGGAGAGCAGATCACCGCGTCGATCCGCACGGACGTCTTCGCCCATATGCAACGGCTCCCCATGAGCTACCACGACCGGCAGGCCGCGGGGGAACTGACCAGCCGCGTCGCGATCGACACCAGCCGGATCCAGGACGCTCTGGTCGACCTGTTCTCCACACTTCTGCCCGGACTGCTGGCCCTCTCGGGCTACGCCACCGTCATCCTCTTCGTCGACTGGCGCCTGGGATTGATCGCGATCGGGGGCGCCCCGCTGATATTCCTCACGGCCGCCCGCTACACCCGGTTGACCCGCCAGACGGAACGGCGGCAGCGCACCGCCGAAGGACACCTCGCCGCCTTCGTCACCGAATCCCTTCAAGGCATCCGCACCATCCACGCCTTCGGCCGCCAGGACCTGCACGATGAACATTTCGCCACCAGCAACAGCACCACCCTCAGCGCCGGCCTGCGCAGCGTCGAACTGCGGGCCCGATTCACCCCACTGCTCGAAGCCGCCGCCGCGGTGGCCACCGCGGCACTGCTGTGGGCGGGCGGCCTGGGTGTCGTGAACCACTGGTGGAGCGTCGGGCTGCTGGTCGTGGTGACCAGCTACCTCAAGGACATGATCAAACCCATGCGATCGATGTCCCGGCTGTCGATCACCTTCCCCCAGGGCGCGGCCTCCGCGGAACGCGTCGCCGCCATCCTCGACCAGCCACCCCCGCCCCCGACACCACACCGGCACCTGCCCGACCGCGCCACCGGCCGAATCGACCTGCACGACATCACCCTCGACTACGGCCGCGGCCCCGTCCTGAACCACTTCGACCTCACCATCCACCCCGGCGAACACCTCGCGCTGCTCGGACCCAACGGCTCCGGTAAATCCACCGTGCTCTCCCTCATCGCCGGGCTCTACCCGCCCACCCGAGGCCGCCTGCTCCTCGACGGACTCCCCCTCGCCGACATCCCCACGATCTGGCTGCATCGCCAGATCGCAGTCGTGCTGCAGGACACGTTCCTGTTCTCCGGCACCATCGCCGACAACATTCGCTACGCCCGACCCGACGCCGGCCCGCACGAGGTCGCCAGGGCGGCGGAGGCAGCCCTGGTCACCGAGTTCACCGAACGCCTGCCTGATGGCCTGGGCACCCGGCTCGCCGACCGAGGCGCCGGACTCTCCGGCGGCCAGCGCCAACGCGTCGGCATCGCCCGCGCCCTGCTTGCCGACGCCCCCGTTGTACTGCTCGACGAACCCACCACGGGACTGGACAACGCCGCCGAAGACCTCGTCGTCCGCGCGCTCGGCCGCCTGGTCGAGAGCAGAACAGCGGTCATGACCACCCACCGGCCGGCGATCACCCGCCTCGCCACCCGCACCCTCCATCTCGACGACGGCACCCTCCTCACGTGCCGAGGCCCGGCCTCGGCGTCGGCCCGGCGGGAGGCCGCACGGGCGCCCCGGCGGGCCGCCTGATGGGCCGCGCGGCGAACCCGACCGGCCGTATACATTTCCCTATGGAACGGGAGTTCGAAGTCGCCTCGGGAGGGGGATCCGAGCCGGAAAGGCAGGAGCCCCGCTTTTCCCACCCGAGTGGGGAAAGCAGGGCTCCTTGGTTACTGCGTAAGTCGTACGCGATCGCCGACCCGGGCAACTAGGCCGGGGTGACGTTCTCCGCCTGCGGGCCCTTCGGGCCCTGAGTGACGTCGAAGTTCACGACCTGGTTCTCCTCAAGGGAGCGGAAGCCGGTCGCGTTGATCGCGGAGTAGTGGACGAAGACATCCGGGCCGCCGCCGTCCTGGGCGATGAAGCCGAAGCCCTTTTCAGCGTTGAACCACTTGACGGTTCCGGTAGCCATAAGCCCTCCTTGGGCCAAAGGGTTGCCCTGCTCCAGAACCTGCAAAGAAGTCTGAAAACTACAAAAGCCTGCGGGTCACATGCTCCGCAGGCTCTGTACTGCAAGGGAAACCAAACTGCAACTTGCGGCGAGCCTAGCACGCAGCACATGTCCAGCGGTAGAGGGAAAGATCACTTCACCCGGACGTTTGTATAGGGCTCTGACGTGCTGACGAGCCACGCCGCAAGCGAGCCCCGGAGCACCCCCGCAACCGACGCGGGTCTAGCCTCGCGCTGTGGACAGTCCAGCGGAAAACACAGCGGCAGAAGCATCACGGGCATCCGAGGCATCAGGGGCATCCGGCCCGGCGGCACCTCCGACCAAGGCCCCCGAAGCCCCCGAGGTCACGGAAGCCACCAAGCCCCCCAGGGCTCCGGCGGCGGCCGGAGGTGGCGACGAACGGGTGGACGACCGGGTGGATGACCGGGTGGACGACGACCGGGTGGATGACGGCGATCATCGCAGTCGGCCGCGTGTCGGCCATATCCAGTTCCTGAACTGCCTGCCCCTCTATTGGGGCCTCGCCAGGACCGGTGCCCTTCTCGATCTGGAGCTGACGAAGGACACCCCCGAGAAGCTCAGTGAACAGCTGGTGCGCGGCGAGCTGGATATCGCCCCCGTCACCCTTGTCGAATTCCTCCGCAATGCCGACGATCTTGTCGCTTTCACCGATCTCGCGGTCGGCTGCGACGGACCCGTCATGTCCTGCGTCATCGTCTCGCAGGTACCGCTGGACCAGCTGGACGGTGCCCGGGTCGCCCTCGGCTCCACGTCCCGTACGTCGGTACGCCTCGCCCAGCTGCTGCTGAGCGAGCAGTACAAGGTCACCCCCGACTACTACACGTGTCCGCCGGATCTCGGTCTGATGATGCAGGAGGCCGAAGCCGCCGTCCTGATCGGTGACGCCGCGCTGCGCGCCTCGCTCTACGAGGCACCCCGCCTCGGCCTCCAGGTCCATGATCTGGGGCAGATGTGGAAGGACTGGACGGGCCTGCCGTTCGTCTTCGCGGTGTGGGCGGCCCGTAAGGACTATCTGGCGCGCGAGCCGAATGTCGTACGGAAGGTCCACGAGGCGTTCCTCGCGTCCCGGGATCTCTCCCTGGAGGAGGTCGCGAAGGTCGCCAAGCAGGCGGCACGCTGGGAGACCTTCGACGCGGAGCTGCTGGAGCGGTACTTCACGACGCTCGACTTCCGCTTCGGCCCCGACCAGCTCGCGGGCGTGACGGAGTTCGCGCGCCGTATCGGCCCGACGACCGGGTTCCCGGCCGATGTGCGAGTCGAGCTGCTCAAGGCCTGACCTCCGCCGTACCCCCACCCGCGCCGTACCCCCACCCCCTAGTCTGCTGCCTGGAGGTCCGTCGGGACGTAGGGGACGTAGGACAGGACTCATGAGGGGGACGGGGAATGCAGCCGCTGGAGGCCGGCGATCCGGCGATCATCGGTCCGTACCGGCTGCTCGGGCGGCTGGGGTCGGGCGGGATGGGCAGGGTCTACGTCGCCCGCTCGCAGGGCGGCCGTACGGTCGCGGTCAAGGTCGTCCACCCGCACTTCGCGATGGACGAGGAGTTCCGGGCACGCTTCCGACGTGAGGTGGAGGCGGCGCGTCGCGTCGGTACGGGCCCTGACGGGCCCCGCTGGTCGGCGCCGGTGCTGGACGCCGATCCGGAGGCAGCCGTTCCGTGGGTGGCCACGGCCTATGTGGCGGGCCCGTCGCTGACCCAGGCCGTCGGGGCGTACGGTCCGCTGCCCGAACACTCCGTACGCGCGCTGGGCGCCGGTCTCGCGGAGGCGCTGGCGGCCGTGCACGGCCTCGGTCTGGTGCACCGGGACGTCAAGCCGTCGAACGTACTGCTCGCCCCGGACGGGCCCCGGCTGATCGACTTCGGTATCGCGCGCGCCACGGACGGCACCGCCTCGCTCACCTCGACCGGTGTCTCGGTCGGCTCGCCCGGCTATATGTCGCCCGAACAGATCCTCGGCAAGGTGGTCACGGGCGCGGCGGACGTCTTCTCGCTGGGTGCGGTACTGGCGTACGCGGTGACGGGTACGAGCCCCTTCCCCGGCGACTCCTCGGCCGCGCTCCTCTACAAGGTCGTGCACGAGGAACCCGAACTGGGCTCCCTACGCGGCGAACTGCGGGAACTGGTCGCGGACTGCCTCGCCAAGGACCCGTCCGCACGGCCTGCGCCGACCGAGATCGTGCGCCGGCTTGTCACCAATGGGTCCGGTGGTGCTGGTGGTGCGGCTGGTGGATCCGACAGCGCCGCCGGGGCCCGTGGCGCGGAGGCGCTGATGGCCGCGGGCTGGCTGCCGGCGCCGCTGGTCGAGGAGGTCAGCCGGGCGGTGGTCCGGCTGCTGCACCTGGAGGCGGCGGCTCCGCCCGTACAGACGGGTCCCGTGCCTTTCAGCAGTCCGTCGCTGGGGGTCTTCGGACCGCCGACGGACCCGCCCGTGGATGTGTCGGCGGCCCCGCCGGGCGACTCACCCCAGGACGCCTCATTCCCGGGGTCGCGGCTCTCCGTATCGTTCTCCGCCGGCACCAGTAGAGCGACGGGAACCGCCCCAGCCCCCGACCCCGACAACACCAGCACGAGCACTGGCACTGGCACTGGCACCGGACGTCGCGCGCGCAAGGTCAGCTGCACGGTGGCGCTGGCCGTCGCGGGTGCCCTGGCCGCCGTGATGGTGGGCAGCGCGTTCCTCTTCGACCTGATGCCCGGCGGTGGCACCAACGACGCGGCCTCCCCGGACAAGGCCAACCCGCCGTCCAGCGCCTCCGCCTCGAAGCCCGCGACCGGCGACGGCTCCGGCTCCGGCTCCGGCGATGGCTCCGAAGACGACTCCGGCGACGGCTCCGTACCCGCCGAGCTCGTCGGTATCTGGGACGGCGAGGTCACCGCCGCCGGCCTGCCCGCCGGCACGATGAAGGTGACCATACGAACGGGCGCCACCGGCGAGCGGATCGGGAAGGCCGAACAGACCGACATCCTCGGCAACTTCATCTGCGAGGACCTCCTCACCCTCACCGGGGTCGAGGGCAAGACCCTCGTGGTCGACGCCGAGCGCGGCCCGCGCAGCAAGGACATGTGCACCGAGGCCACGACCGGCCTGCGGCTCGGCCTCGAACGGGACGGTCTCCGTTACCTCTCCCGGGATTCGCGGGCGGGCAGCCCCACCGGCATCCTGACGAAACAAAGGTGAGCCGCCCGCCGCCACGTACAGCGGGCCGCCCGCCCCCATGGCGCTCGCGGCCCGCCACCACCCCTGGCGTACGCTGGATCGGTCGTCACAGACCCCTTGGGAAGGACCCGCACCGGTGACCGAGAAGGCCGACCTCACGTCCGTAAAAGTCACTGGCAGCCTCACTGATGTCCTGGACCGCGCCGCCGCCGGCGGTCGCGTCACTCCTGAGGAAGCGCTCGACCTCTACCGCTCCGCGCCGCTGCACGCGCTCGGCGCGGCGGCCGACGCCGTACGCCGTCGCCGGTACGCGGGCACCGAGCACATCGCGACGTACATCATCGAGCGGAACATCAACTACACCAACGTCTGTGTGACGGCGTGCAAGTTCTGCGCCTTCTACGCCGCGCCCAAGGACACCGCCAAGGGCTGGAGCCGCGACCTCGACGACATCCTGCGCCGCTGCGCGGAGACCGTGGAGCTGGGCGGTACGCAGATTATGTTCCAGGGCGGCCACCACCCGGACTACGGCGTCGAGTACTACGAGAAGCACTTCGCCGCGATCAAGAAGGACTTCCCGCAGCTCGTCATCCACTCCCTCGGCGCCTCCGAGGTCGAGCACATGGCGCGGATCTCCAACGTCTCCGTCGAGGAGGCGATCCAGCGCATCCACGCCGCCGGTCTCGACTCCTTCGCGGGCGCGGGCGCCGAGTTGCTGCCCGCGCGCCCGCGCAAGGCGATCGCGCCGCTCAAGGAGTCCGGCGAACGCTGGCTGGAGATCATGGAGACCGCGCACGGGCTCGGCGTCGAGTCCACGTCCACGATGCTCATGGGTACGGGCGAGACGAACGCCGAGCGCATCGAGCACCTCCGGATGATCCGTGACGTACAGGACCGGACGGGCGGCTTCCGCGCCTTCATCCCGTACACCTACCAGCCCGAGAACAACCATCTGAAGGGCCGGACGCAGGCCACTCTCTTCGAGTACCTGCGCATGATCGCGATCGCGCGCATCTTCCTCGACAACGTCGCGCACATCCAGGGCTCCTGGCTGACCACGGGCAAGGAGGTCGGTCAGCTGTCGCTGCACTACGGCGCCGACGACCTCGGCTCGATCATGCTGGAGGAGAACGTCGTGTCCTCGGCCGGCGCCAAGCACCGCTCCAACCGGCTGGAGATCATCGACCTGATCCGCAAGGCGGGCCGTGTCCCGGCGCAGCGCGCCACGACGTACGAGCACCTCGTCGTGCACGACGACCCGGCGAACGACCCCGTCGACGACCGCGTCCAGTCGCATATCTCGTCGACGGCGATCGAGGGCGGTACGGCCCACCCCGAGCTGAAGCTCATCGCCACCAACTGAGCCAGTCGACCGGGAGGCCGTGCGGTGGAGACCATGCACGTGGCCGACGAGCTGCTCCGCGTCTGGGACGCCACCGAGCCGATCAAGGGCGGCGGCGTCGTGGTGGCAGGCGACCGGATCGGCGCGGTCGGTGCGTTCGAGGAGCTGCGGGAGCGGTTCCCGGGCGCGCGGGTGCGGAAGTGGGCCGGGGTGCTCGGTCCCGCCCGTGTCCACGAGGGGCCGCTGCCCGACGCCCCGACCCCGCGCGAGCGGATCCACGCCGTACTGAAGCTGGGCGCGGTGGCGGTCCTGTCCGAGCACGCCACGGCCCCGGGGCTGCGCGCCGCCGCCGCGCGAGTGGGCGTCCTCGTCCTGCCCGTGGCCGTGCGTACGGAGATCACCGAGGCAGGCCGCGCCGATCTCGCCGTGTTCGACGCGGACGGGCTCTGCGTCGCCACGGTGTGCGCCGGCCGTCTGGTGCACCGCCGCGCGTAGCGCCCCGAGGCCCGGGAGCGGAGGCGTACGGGGGAGTGGCCCGGCCCGGCCGATCCCCGCCCTGCCACAATGGAGTGCGTGACCCGAGCCTCCCTGGACAAGCAGCCGCACGAAGTCATCTCGATGTTCGACGACGTGGCGGAGAAGTACGACCTCACGAACGATGTGCTCTCGCTCGGCCAGGCCAGGCTGTGGCGCAAGGAGGTCGCCAAGGCCGTGAACGCCCGCCCGGCCGAGAAGGTCCTCGACCTGGCCGCGGGCACCGCCACCTCCTCGATGTCGCTCGCCGCGACCGGTGCGTACGTCGTGCCCTGCGACTTCTCCCAGGGCATGCTGCGGCAGGGCAAGAAGCGGCATCCGTGGATGCCGTTCACGGCCGGGGACGCGACGAAACTGCCGTTCGCCGACGGGGTCTTCGACGCGGTGACGATCTCTTTCGGCCTGCGCAACGTCCAGGACACGGACCTCGCGCTGCGCGAGCTGCACCGGGTGACGAAGCCCGGCGGGCGGATCGTGATCTGTGAGTTCTCGCACCCGACGTGGGCGCCGTTCCGTACGGTCTACGAGGAGTATCTGATGCGCGCGCTGCCGCCGACCGCGCGTGCCGTGTCCTCCAACCCCGACGCGTACGTCTATCTCGCCGAATCGATCAGGGCCTGGCCGGACCAGCCCGCCCTCGCGGCGCGGCTGAAGGGGGCGGGCTGGTCCAAGGTGGCGTGGCGGAATCTGACGGGCGGGATCGTGGCGCTGCACCGGGGCGTACGCAACTGATCCTCAGGGTCGGCAGACAGCCGGCCAGCCGGTAGGTAGGCGGCAGGGTAGGGCTACCGCTTCACGCCTCTCACAACTCCAGCCGGAAGCAGTACGCGGTGTCCCCCGTCGAGGTGATCGGGTACGTCTCCGCCAGCTCCATCCCGAGCCGCGTCGTCACCGCGACCGAGCGCGCGTTGCGGGAGTTGACCATCGCCACGACCCGGCCGACCCCCGCCGCGCGTACCCGTTCCACCGTGGCCCGCGCGGCGGCCGTCGCGTAACCGCGCCCCCAGTACGTCCGCCCCAGCCGCCAGCCGATCTCGATCTCGCCGACCGGCCCGAACGTCTCGTGCGGCCAGGGCTGGGCGCCGGTGAAGCCGATCACGTCACCGTCGTCGTCCGTCATCGTCCACAAACAGAAGCCGCGCTCGGCGTCGTGCCTGCGCTGTCGCGCGGTCAACTCCTCGTACACGGACATCTCCGCCGAGACGTCGCCGTGGAACTCCATCACCTCGGGGTCGTCGAAAACCCGGTGCCAGTGGAACGCGTCCTCCTCCGTGGGGACGCGGAGCTGCACCACAGGGAGCGGTTGGGTCATGTTGTTCACAAGGACAACCCTTCAGTGGAGGTAACGGTGCACCCCAATAGACTGCACATGCCCCGTGCCACCAGGTACCCAAATTCGAGTCTTCGGGAGAACCCGCTGTGACCGAGCCCCTCTCCGAAAACCGCGCAGATGTGATCGTCGTGGGCGCCGGCCCGGCCGGTTCCACCACCGCGTACTACCTCGCCAAGGCGGGCCTGGACGTCCTGTTGCTGGAGAAGACCGCGTTCCCGCGCGAGAAGGTCTGCGGCGACGGCCTCACCCCGCGCGCCACGAAGCAGCTTGTCTCGATGGGCATCGACATCTCCGAAGAGGCCGGCTGGCTGCGCAACAAGGGGCTCCGGATCATCGGCGGCGGCGTACGGCTCCAGCTGGACTGGCCCGATCTGGCCGCGTATCCGGACTACGGCCTGGTCCGCAAGCGCGACGACTTCGACGAACAGCTCGCCCGCCAGGCGCAGAAGGCCGGCGCGCGGCTGTACGAGCGGTGCAACGTAGGCGCTCCGATCACCGACGACCGCACCGGCCGTATCACCGGCGTCCACGCCAAGCTGGGCGAGGAGAAGACCCCGGTCACCTTCCACGCGCCGCTCGTCGTCGCCGCCGACGGCAACTCGACCCGGCTTTCCCTGGGCATGGGTCTGCACCGCCGCGAGGACCGGCCGATGGGCGTCGCCGTCCGTACGTACTTCACCTCGCCCCGCCACGACGACGACTACCTGGAGTCCTGGCTCGAACTGTGGGACCGGCGCGGCCCCGGCGAGGACCGGCTGCTGCCCGGCTACGGCTGGATCTTCGGCATGGGCGACGGCACCTCCAACGTCGGCCTCGGCATCCTCAACTCCTCCTCCGCCTACAAGGAGCTGGACTGGCGCGAGGTGCTCAAGGCGTGGTGCGCCTCGATGCCGGAGGACTGGGGGTACACCCCGGACAACATGACGATGCCGATCCGCGGCGCCGCCCTGCCCATGGCGTTCAACCGCCAGCCGCACTACACCAAGGGCCTGCTGCTGGTGGGTGACGCGGGCGGCATGGTCAACCCGTTCAACGGCGAGGGCATCGCGTACGCCATGGAGTCCGGCCAGATCGCCGCCGACGTCATCGTCCAGGCCCATGCCCGCGCGACCCCCGCGCAGCGCGAGATGGCGCTCCGCCATTATCCGAAGGTCCTCAAGGACACCTACGGCGGCTACTACACGCTCGGCCGCGCCTTCGTGAAGCTCATCGGCAACCCGAAGGTCATGAAGATCGCGACGCAGCGCGGTCTGACACATCCGCTGCTGATGAAGTTCACGCTGAAGATGCTGGCGAACCTGACGGACCCGACGGGCGGGGACGCGATGGACCGCATTATCAATGGGCTGTCGAAGGTGGCCCCCAAGGCGTAAGGCGCAGGGCCCGTCTTGGTCCTGGAACTCGCCTGGGCACTGGAACTCGTATCAGCCTCGGGTCCACTTCTTGAGGGCATCCCGGTCGGCGAACTTTCCCACGTTCGTGTCGACCGGGGTGTCCGTGTACTGGTGGAACTTCCACGCCGCCTTGATCCGGGGCTTTCCGGGGGTCACATAGTCGGCGATCCACAGCGCGTCGCCCGCGATGCCGGTGGTGTCGCGGTGCAGCCAGTAGTACTGCCCGCAGTAAAGCCCCACTCGGTGATTGGACCCGCGCAACCGCTTCACCTCGCTGAGGAACGCGTCCTTCTCGGCACAGGAGACCCCGTCGTCCTCCCAGTCGGCGAACAGCGGGTCGTACTCGACGCTGGCGCACTCCTCGACGAAGTACCGCGCTTGCGCCTTCATGTCACCGGGCCGCAGGAAGTGATAGAACCCGGTCACCAGCCCGGCGCCCCGGGCGCGCGCGGCCTGCGCGTTCATCTTGGGGTTGATGTACGACGTGCCCTCGGTGGCCTTGATGAAGACGAAGTCGAGATCGGCCGTGCTGTAGCTGGAACTCTGGTGTGACGAGACGTCGATGCCTTTGACGGTCATGGGGGGAAGGCCTCCTGCGCGGTAGTTCAAGTGTTTCAACTTGCCCTTACCCAACCGTGGTTCCTACGGATCGCGCTGGCGTATCGGCGACAGCCACGACATCTTTACGAGTGAATTCCCCTGACTGAGGGAACTTGCGCGCGGCTACGACGCGGCGTGGGCCCGGTGTGGGCCCGGGGTGGGCCCGTGGGCCCTTCGGAATGGGCCTTGTGCGTACGTAGTGTGCCGATATACGTGCCACGGCTGGACGCCTGGGGCGGACGGCTTCAGCAGTTTGGTGGAAGGTACTTCCCTTGTCGGACTCACAAGGCTTGATGTTCCAGGCCGGCATACCCACGCGCCGTTGGGAGTTGCCGAGATCTCTTGTCGTGACCAGGGTTCTGCTCTATCTGATGTTCGCTCTGACGCTGTTGGGTGGTGTTGGCGTGGTGAACTCGTTGCTGGAGCTGGGTCGTCATATCACGCCGATGCTTTCTCTGGTGGCGTTGTATGCGGTGGCGCCTGGGGTTGCTGCGGTGGTCCTGGCGCGGCGTTTGTGGACTGGTGGGAAGGTTGTCTGGTTCGCGTTGGTAGGGCTTCAGGCGTGGTTGTTGGTCGGCAGTGTGGTGAATCTGTATGGGGGTTCGGAGCGGGGGCTGAGTCAGCTTCTGTTGCCGGGTGCTCTGCTGGCGTTGGTCTGTGCGGGTGCGAGTCGGGCTTGGTTCGAGTTGCCTGCGGATCAGCGGGCTGTGAGGCCGCGTTGGACGCGGGAGCGGTTGCGTCGGGAGGCGTTTCCGTCGGTTCCGCACATGATCGGGTGGCGTCGGAACCGGGGTCAGGGGACGGTCGAGTACGTAGGCATGATCGGTCTGGTCGCCCTGATCATCGGCACGCTTGTTCTCAGTGGTGTGGGGACTCAGGTCGCGAACGGTCTTCAGACGGCGGTCTGCACCATTCTTGGCGGGGACTGCGAGAGCGACACGGTCGCCGGGGGTGGTGGCGAGTCCGGCGGTGGTGACTCCGGCGGTGCGTCCGGTGGTGGTGACTCCGGCGGTGCGTCGGGTGGTGGTGACAACGGTGGTGGTGACTCCGGCGGTGGTGCGTCGGGTGGTGGCGACAACGGTGGTAGCTCCGGCGGTGGGAACAACGGCGGTGGATCCGATGGTGGGTCTGACGGTGGTGGGTCTGACGGTGGTGGGTCTGACGGTGGTGGTTCCAACGGTGGTGGTTCCAACGGTGGCGGTTCCAACGGTGGCGGCTCGAACGGTGGCGGCTCGAACGGCAGTGGTGGGAACAACGGCGGTGGATCCGACGGTGGGTCTGACGGCGGTGGATCCGATGGCGGTTCGGACGGCGGCGGTTCGAACGGTGGTGGTTCGAATGGCGGCGGGTCCAACGGTGGCGGCTCGAATGGTGGCGGCTCGAACGGCGGTGGTGGGAACAACGGCGGTGGATCCGATGGTGGGTCTGACGGCGGTGGATCCGATGGCGGTTCGGACGGCGGTGGTTCGAATGGCGGTGGTTCCAACGGTGGTGGGTCCAACGGCGGTGGCTCGAACGGCGGCTCCGACGGCGGTGGTTCGGACGGCGGCGGTTCGAATGGTGGAGGTTCGAGCGGTGGTGGTTCGAACGGTGGTGGCTCGAACGGTGGTGGTTCCAACGGTGGTGGTTCGAGTGGCGGTGGTTCCAACGGTGGTGGTTCCAACGGTGGTGGTTCGAGCGGCGGTGGCTCGAACGGTGGTGGTTCGAGCGGTGGCGGCTCGAACGGTGGTGGTTCGAGCGGTGGTGGTTCCAACGGTGGCGGCTCGAACGGTGGTGGTTCGAGTGGCGGTGGTTCCAACGGTGGTGGTTCGAGCAGTGGTGGTTCGAGCGGCGGTGGTTCCAACGGCGGTTCGGGCGGCGGTTCGAACTGCACGTCGGTCATGGGCCCTGCGGGCATCATCACGCACTGCGATGACCCGGATGAGCCGGACAAGCCGGATGACGACGACAAGGACAAAGACAAAGACAAGGACAAGGACAAGGACGACGACGGCAAGGAGACCATCTGCAATCCGGTCATGGGCCCTGCGGGTATCACCCAGCACTGCACGGAGGTAGATAAGCCGGACGAGCCGGATGACGACGACAAGGATGACGACAAGGACGACGACAAGGACGACTGTCGGAACAAAAATGTCGCCTTCTACGGCAGTGCGACCGCCGGTGCGGCCGGCAGCGGACGCTACACGCTCGCCTCGGCCGGTACTCGTACGCCCGTTGTCTTCAGCGGCAGCGTCCTCGCGGCCGGTTCCGGATTCTCCACTCTGAACCTGTTGTCCACGGTCTCCGGGGCCACGATCCCTGGCGTCGACACGTTCGACGATGTGAAGGACCGGCTCACCATCGCGATCGGCCTCACGGACCCGCCGCCTCCGCCGATCAAGGACGAGCCGGAGCCCGAGCCGGAGCCGGAACCTGAGCCCGAGCCGGGGCCGGAGGACTGCCCGGTCGGCAAGCCCAACCCCAACCCCCATCCCGAGGTGATGGAGGACGAATACGACATCGAGATCACGGGTGTCGACCAGGAAGACATCAAGTGGCGCGACACGGACGAGCCTCTGTACCGCTTCGATGACCGTCCCCCGGAGGACATCTTCCTGAACGGCTTCGATCCGAAGAAGCCGAACAACGGGGATCTGTACGACTACGTCACGCAGAACACGGACTCGGCGTTCGTCGGGACAACGAGGAACGAGCAACCGGATCTGCTCTACGAAGACAGGAAGTACCGCTACGACATCGATCCGCCGGGTGGAATCGACGTCAACGCGACCCTCGGGAAAGACAGTCGCTGGGCCAGCGAAGAAGAGGTCGCCTTCCCCGGCGGGATCGATTCGAGGTACATCAAGGGCGCCTGGGAGATCAACCCGGACGGTAGCTTGGGCAAGTACATACCGAACGACAAGTGGTACGAGCCGCCGAACGAGCGAGACTGACGGCTGAGCTGTACGCACGGCCCTGTGCGGTGACCGATCGGTCACCGCACAGGGCCTTCGTCATGCCGGGTGCTGAGGGGGAGCGGGACGGGGCATACGGTCCACTCCGTCCAGAGGCCACGGTGGCTGAGCGAGAATCCACACGGCTCGCCCCGGTGCAGCGCCCCGACCGCGCCGATACAGCCGCCACCGTCCACCCAACTCAGGGCGCGCTTGCGCTCGATGGGGGTGAGGGTGGCGGCGAGGTCGCGAACGGCCCTGCGGATGGCGCGGATCGCTTCGACGGGGGTGGTGGCCACGTGGTGCGATGCGTCGGCGATGCCGTCGACGGAGAGCGGGCTGTAGGTGATCCGCTCGCACCAGAAGGCTTGGTCTGTGCCGGAGTTGGGCATGGTGGGGCCTCCTGGCGGGCGGCATGGGCGGTTCGCGCGGCGGGTGGGTGGAGCTGGGGTTGTCCCCTGCCTTTGGCCGGCGTGACGAGCGGCGGGCAGGGGACAACCTTTCTGGGCTCCCCCAACTGGCGCAGAAGGAGGGGGAGTTGTGCGACGCGCAGCGGGCACGGCACGGCAGAGCTGTGCCGAGGGTTCTGCCCGTGGCGGCGACACGTGGAGACGTTAGCGTTTGCTGCGGACGCGTATCAAGTGTTTGACGTCTAACGAGTGAGGTGGCATATGTCGACGGGTTGTATGCGTCGACGCGCGCGGCCTGGTTGGGGGTTCAGGCGAGGTTGTCGAACTCGCCCTGCTTGGCGCCGTCGAGGAAGGCCCGCAGTTGGGCGCGGGTCGTACGGATGACCACGTCGGGGTTGTCGCTTTCGCGCATGAGGATCTGACCGTCGTGTTCGGCAAGTTCGAGGCAGTCGGAGCCTGCGGCGTTCGAGGACTTGGAGGATTTGTGCCACTGAATATCCATACCTGTATGTCTGCCGTGGTGTCCCGCGAAAGAAACGGGCGGCCTCCACCTGCGCCGGTGGGGCCGCCCGTTGCGGGATGCGGTGGTTGCTCAGGCGAGGTAGTCGAACTCGCCTTCCTTGGCGCCGTCGAGGAAGGCGCGCAGCTTGGCAGGGGTGGTGTGGATGACGACGTCGGGGTTGTCGCTCTCGCGCATCAGGATCTCGCCGCCGTGCTGGGCGAGTTCAAGGCAGTTGCTGCCCTCGGCATCCGAGGACTTGGAGGACTTGCGCCACTGAATATCCATTGTTCTCACGCCTTCATACTTGTTGTGCGACCTTGCGAATGAAGTCTCGTGAACTCTCCGGATCGAGTGACCGCTCTTCGGTCCGATCCAGCACCGCTCGATAGTTCACGAGACGCGTTTCGGCATCCAGAAATGCCGACCCGGTCGCGGTTTCCATCTGTACGGTATCGAGCTGCGGAACGGGCCCGTACATATAGTGTGTCGAACTGCTGGCGTTCGGGAACCCACCCGCCGCGAACGGGATTGCACGGATGGTGACGTTGTCGCGATCCGACTCCTTGAGCAGGTAGTCGAGCTGGCTACGGGCGACCTTGGAGCCGCCGTACGTCATCCGCAGAGCGGCCTCGTGGATCAGGAACGTGCAAGTAGGCGGGTCCGCCCGGTCAAGTACGTCGCGCCGCTTCAGCCGATGTGAGAGCCAGCGGCGCTGTCGCGCGGGGCTCGACGGTGGCACGGCTTCCGCGAAGACAGCACGTACGTAGTCCTCGGTCTGGAGCAGACCGGGCATATGCATGATCTGTACCGCTCGAATACCGACGGCGTGATGCTCCAATTCGGCCAGATCGATTGCGGCACTGGAGAGGTCGCCCCGGTAGTCCTCCCACCATCCGTTTATGCGCTCCGAGGCCATGCTGGCGAGCGCGTCGATATACGCCGTGTCGGGGCACTCGTAGTGGCCGGCCCACGTGCGCACCCGCTCGGGACTCACGCCGAATCGCCCGGATTCGATGTTGCTGATCGTGGTGCGATCTGTGCCGAGCATGGTTGCCGCTTGGGTGAGCGACAGGCCGGTGTGCTCCCGGATCTTGCGCAGTTCGGTACCCAAGCGACATTGGCGCGCGGTGGGTGCCTTCCTCGATGGCATCGGCCTCTCCTCTTGTTGGCTCTCAGTGTGGCCCGTGACCAAACCGGGGTCCACCTCGTTCGTGACTTTACGCGACTCCGTCCAACGCGTGAGGTGGAGGCGCTATCGTCGTCACAGCACCGCGTCGCACGTCAGTAAGACCGAAGTGCAGCCGCTTCGGCGCGCCTTGAGGCGCGCTGTCGCGGCCATCGCCACGCATGGCGGGCCACGCGTCAGTTCAGACCGCACCGCGTTGGGAGAACGACATGACCACCGTGACCGCCACCGCAACTCCCGTACCTCCACCACCCCAAGGTGGCGAGACCTACCGGCTTGCCCTGCCTAACACCGCGAGCGCGGCCAAGGTCGCGCGTGACTTCGTCACGTCGCTGCTGGGGGTGAACCGGCATCGCGACCTTGTCGATGACGCGCGCCTCTGTGTGACCGAAGTGGTCACCAACGCCCACCGTCATACCCATACGCCGCTGATCCGCGTGCATGTGACGGTCAACCACAAACAGGCGACGGTCTCCGTGGCCGACGACAAGCCCTGGGCCTTTCCCGTGCCGGCCGAACCGGTTGCCGTACGCATGGGGCGCGACCAAGAGGGCGGGCGGGGGCTGATGCTCGTG
Source organism: Streptomyces sp. NPDC051662 (assembly GCF_040681655.1). Lineage (NCBI taxonomy): Bacteria > Bacillati > Actinomycetota > Actinomycetes > Kitasatosporales > Streptomycetaceae > Streptomyces > Streptomyces sp. NPDC051662. Next base: position 104,159 of record NZ_JBFAZD010000016.1, on the reverse strand, counting down.
GACAGCCTGGCCCGTGCGTGGGGATTCACGATCTACGGTGGCCGATCGCCCAAGCTGAAGGCGGTCTGGTTCACGTTGTCCGAGGCCAGGAATGAGGTGGCCGGGTGATGGAGCCCGTAACGGACCCTGCGTTGTGGGGTGTTGTGTCGATCGCGTTGAGTGCGATCGTGCTGGCGGTGGGGGTGTTGTACGCGGTGATGCCGAGTCCGGAGAGTGCTTTTCCGCCGGTGCCGCTCGACGCGGAGGAGGGGTACACGTACACCTGCTACTGCTGCCCCGATCCGGTGCGTGTGACGGTCCGGGCGCCGCAGGCGCACTTGGTGGGACGGGCGGCCGGTGGTCGACGTCAGGTCAGTGCCGAGGGGTAGTCGGGGTGGGCCGGAAGGTTTGATGGCGGGTGGGGGCCGCCCCTGATCTTTGAGTTTCGCGGTTCCGGGTCGGGCGTCAAGGGCGCTCCTTTGTCGCGTCGGCTGCGCCGATTCCGCTTCGCTCCACCCTTGACACCCAACCCTCCACCGCAAGTGCAGCTTTGAGGGGGGCGGCCCCGGGGGAGGGATCCCCGGGAAAGCACCTCTGTTCCGGGGGCCGGTTGCCGACCGCAGGTCGGTGGGTGGTCTGCGCGGCAGTGGAATGGGGCGGCCCGGCACCGGCTCAGCGAGCTGATGCGAGTGGGTAGCTGGGACTCATGCCCCGCTGGTGACAGTCCATTGACGGGTGCACCTGTCAGCCGAGGCGGACGGGTCTGCTACCTGCCCCAATGTCCCATTTTGGAAGGGGCTTTGGAGGGTCCTCCGGCGGGTGATGTGTGCTGGGTTCGGTTAAGTCGTCCCCACGACACATCACCTCCTCTGACCGGCCCACTCGGCGCCTCGTTAGTCACACCCGTCCCATCACCCACATGCCCGGGGGAGAGGTCAGGGTCTGGGGTCATTGGACCTTGGGGGAGGCGGGCGGTCGGCGTCGGGTCAGTGCCGAGGGGTAGTCGGGGTGGGCCGGGGGGTGTGGATGCGGGTGGGGGCCGCCCCTAGGTTTCAGTTTCGCGGTTCCGGGTTGGGCGTCAAGGGCGCTCCTTCGTCGCGTCGGCAAGCCGATGACCTTCGGTCACCCTTGACACCCAACCCTCCACCGCAAGTGCAGCTTTGAGGGGGGCGGCCCCGGGGGAGGGATCCCCGGGAAAGCACCTCTGTTCCGGGGGCCGGTTGCCGACCGCAGGTCGGTGGGTGGTCTGCGCGGCAGTGGAATGGGGCGGCCCGGCCCCGGCAAAGCGACTGACCCCCGTGGACGGTCGGGATTCATGCCCCGCTGGTGGCGGTGTGTGGGTGGTGGGGTGGCTGTGACTCATGAGGCGCTGATCGGGCCTGTCCAAGGAGGTGATGTGTCGTGGAGACGACTTAACCGAACCCAGGACACATCACCTGCCCGAGGGCCCCGGAATGGCCCGCCAAACTGGGACATAGGGGGCGGGTGGCAGGCCCGTCCGCCTCGGCTGACAGGTGCACCCGTCAATGGACTGTCACCAGCGGGGCATGAGTCCCAGCTACCCACTCGCATCAGCTCGCTGAGCCGGTGCCGGGCCGCCCCATTCCACTGCCGCGCAGACCACCCACCGACCTGCGGTCGGCAACCGGCCCCCGGAACAGAGGTGCTTTCCCGGGGATCCCTCCCCCGGGGCCGCCCCCCTCAAAGCTGCACTTGCGGTGGAGGGTTGGGTGTCCAGGGTGAAGCGAAGCGGAATCGGCGCAGCCGACGCGACGAAGGAGCGCCCTTGACGCCCAACCCGGAACCGCGAAACTGAAACCTAGGGGCGGCCCCCACCCGTCTCCGAACCCTCCGGGTCACCCCGACTACCCCTCGGTCCTCACCCACACCCGAAAACCAACCCCCACCAGCGGGGCATGAATCCCGGCCACTCCCCAACGGTCAGACGCTTTGCCGGAGCCGGGCCGCCCCATTCCACTCCCGCGCAGACCACCCACCGGCCAGCAGGCCAGGAACAGACCGGCCCCCACCCGCATCCCCCCGCGTCCCCACCCCCCCCGGCCCACCCCGACTACCCCTCCACCCCGACCACCCCTCCGCCCGGACCCCCCGCTGAATCCGGATCCGGCGGCCTCGCCGCCTCAAGTGGGCCGTTTGCGGGCGGGCGGTCTTACTTCTCGGCCGTGCCCGGTTTCCCGCTGATGGACTCCTGATAGATGTCCGCGTAGGTGCGCGAGTCCTTGACCAGGTCGTCGCAGAAGGCGGCGACGTCGTTGCCGATGAGTTCCAGGACTCCCTTGCCGGCCGTGACGCCCTCCTCGAAGAAATCGACGATCCCTGAGAGCAGGGTCCCGTCAGCCAGGTCGACCGGTCCGATCTTGAAGAAGTACTTCTGCATCTCCTTGTAGACGATCTGGTAGTCCGGCGGGAGCGCCTTGACCCGCGCCATGTGCGCTCGCCACTGCTTCTTGCCCTCGATAATGTCTTGGATGCCCACGTCAGCCTCCTAGTTGGCCCAGTTTCCTTGCGACGTTCCTGTTCAGCTGCTCGCGCCACCGGTCGCGATGGTTCCGAGCACCCTCTCCGCCGGCCAGCGCCGCGCAGAAGTCGGCGACGTCGTCGCCCAGCACCTCGTGAATGGTCTGCCCGTCCGCCGCCGATTCTTCGAGCAGCCCCAGGGCACCGTCGAGGATCGGCATCAGATTGCGGCCCGTGAAGCCCGAGTAGGGGAAGAGGTGGGCCTTGATCTGTTCCCATGCCGCCCGGTAGTCGGCCGGCAATGCCCCGGCCCGGGCTTCGAACGCCTTCCATTCCCTGGTGAGGTCGCTGCCGGTAATGGTCTCCCAGAAGTTCATCTCCCGCCCTCCTTGAGCTTGTCGATTCGTGATGAGAGGTACTTCCATTTCGCCCAGAACTTCCGGAGTTCTTCGCGTCCCGCGTCGTTGAGCGCGTAGAACTTGCGCGGCGGGCCCATCCCGGATGGTCGTTTCGTCACTTGGACGAGCCCGTTCTTCTCCAGGCGCAGCAAGATGGTGTAGACCGTCCCGTCGATGACGTCGGTGAAGCCGAGTTCATTCAGCCGACGCGTGATGGCGTACCCGTAGGTCTCCTCGCTGCCGATGATTTCGAGCACGCAGCCCTCCAGCGTGCCCTTCAGCATCTCCGTCAGGTCGTCCACCGCGGGCCTCCTCTTCGGTTCTCCCGGTACTGCGTAGTACCGAGTACCACTACACGGTATCACCGAGTAGTGCGGCGAGGAAGGGATTCGAATCGTCGGTGCCGTGCTCGGCGCGCGGACCATCACCGACCCGGAGGCCGGGAAACGGCCCCCGGGGACAACGGAGCCTCCCCGGGGGCCTGTCCTCCGGTCCGTTCGCGAACAGCGGTGGATCAGTGCTGGATCAGGCCGCCGACCGGGACGGGAGCGACGTGGCCGGTCGCCGGGGCCGTCCGGGCCAGGTCGAGGCCGATGTCGACCAGTGATGACCGGCGCAGGCGAGCGACATCGGGGATCGGAGTCCAGACGGACTCGGCGATCTCGCCGTTCGGCTCGGGCCGCGATTGGCCGCCGGTGATACGGACCCGGTAGAAGACGCCGACATTCTGATGCGTGACTCCCGCACGCGCGACGGCCGCGGGGATCACCCGGGAGTCCACGCCCAGCAGGCGTTCGACCACCGCCTCGCAGCCGGTCTCCTCGGCGACCTCCCGGATCACCGCATCGAACGGATCCTCGCCGTGCTCGACACGACCGCCCGGAAGGGTCCAGTTGCTCCCACCCTCCGGCGGTACGTGACGAGCGAGCAGCACCCGCCCGTCCTGGACGCACATGGCGTATGCCGCCAGCCGGAAACTCATCCCCGTACCTCCCCATGGACCTGTCCAGGGGTCAAGGTACGCGCGCCGCGCGCGGAGTGGAGCCGGATCGCTGTGCGCCCGCGCCGACAAGGGCGGGCGCGGAGGGCGGGACGACCGTTAGGGTCGGCCGCATGGACAGCGATGAGGACGCTCTTCTGGCAGAGCAGGTCGCCTACTACCGGGCCCACGCGGGCGCGTACGACCGGCCTTACTCCGAGCGGGAGGACCTGCGGGAGCTGCTGGCCGCGGCTGACGACCTGCCGATCGTGGGTGACGTACTGGAGTTGGCCTGTGGAACGGGCCAGTGGACCAAGGCGCTCGCCCCGCGGGCGCGCTCGGTGACCGCGGTCGACGCGTCGGACGAGCCATTGGCCATCGCACGTGCCCGGGTTGCCTCCCCGCACGTTCAGTTCATCCAGGCCGACCTGTTCGCCTGGCAGCCGCCGCGCCGCTACGACACCGTCTTCTTCGCCTTCTGGCTCTCGCATGTCCCGCCGTCCCGCCTGCCGGACTTCTGGAGCGCGGTGGCCGCCGCGCTCGCGCCGAACGGGAAAGCGATCTTCATCGACGACGGTCCCGCCGAGGCCGCGCGCGAAGAGGTCCTGGACCAGCAGCCTGTCCCGGCGGTGCTGCGCCATCTCGACGACGGCAGCCCGTATCGCGTCGTCAAGGTGTTCCACGACGCCGGCAAGCTCACTGGCGACCTCGCCGCGCTGGGGTGGTCGGCCGATGTCCGGCACGTGGGCGGCAACTTCATCGTCGGCACCGCGCAACCCCCGGCCGTGCGTCCTGCGCCGCGTTGATCCGTTCTTCGGGGACCCGGCCCCCCCACCCGCCATCGAACCGGCCGGTAACAAGGAGCGGACCGCATTGCCGTGGGGGAGGGTGTCCGGCGGGGCGGGGCAGCCGCGCGTCCCACCGCGGACCGCGGCGTGCGGTTCGGGCGCAACCTCGTCAGTCTGATACCGGGCCGTCAATCGCGCATCCCGGGGTCTCGGCGGCCCGACCGCGGGACCGGAGACGGGCCTTTTGGCGTTCCTCGGCCAGCGGTACTGCTCTTTCTCCGCATCGGAGTGGTCTCTCCTCCTGCTCGGTTTTCGGAGGCTTTCGGTCGTCAACGTCTGAAGTGTCCGAACATTTCTTCACAAGGAGAAAACTCATGCGTATTCGTACAGCAGTCGCCGCCGCCGCTCTCGCCGCTCTGGCTGTCCTGGGCGGTGCGGGTGCCGCCTCAGCCGCGAGCTGGGAGCACGACGGGCGGGGAGAGGGCATTGACGTCTCGACCTGGATCAAGGAAAGCTTCAACACGGTTGTGATCTTCGGCGAGAAGTGACGCCGTCTCCACCCCGGCCCCCCGCGGGTTCACCGCGGGGGGCCGGGGTGCGTTCAGGCGGGAAAGCCGCGCGGTGCTCGGGTCAGCAGACCCGTGGCCAGTACCTCCAGCAGTTCGCGGAGCGTCGCGGTGAAGTCCATCCGCATGACGCCCAGTGCGGGGTCGGCCTCGTAGGCGGCCAGCATCGCGGCCGAGGGCTGCGCGTGGGTCCAGACAGCGCCGGTCGACATGAAGGCGGCGGCGGCGTACTTCGTCGCGTCGTGTTCGTCCAACTCGGGTAGGTGCGCGCGGATCAGCCGGACCAGGACGGTGACGTTGGCCAGGGTGGCGCGCTTGTACTCCGCGGCGATGCGCGGGGAGACGTTCCGTTCCAGTACCGCCGCTTGCGCGCTGACCAGATCGCAGAGCACCGGACGGGCCGCCAGTGTGTCCGCCATCGCGCCCGCGAGCTGGTCGCCGCGTTCGTACGGTCCCGAGGCCGGGTCGATCGCCGTGGCAAGGGCGCCGTCCAGCAGGTCCAGCCACTCGCGCAGCGCGGTGTCCAGCAGTTCGAGCAGGACCGCCTCGCGGGATTCGAAGTAGCGCAGCACGTTCGACTTGGCCAGACCGACGCGCCGGCTCAGCTCGTTGAGGCTCACCTGTGCCACGGGCATCTCGGTCAGCATCGTCGCCGCGCTGTCCAGGATCGCTTGCCGGCGTACGGCGCGCTGCTCCTCGCTGCGGGCGCGCTGGAAGGGCGTTGTCATGGCCTCAAGGCTACAGACCCCCGGTCTGTTGTTAGTAGACCGTCGGTCTGCTAGCGTCGATCACAACAGACCGGCGGTCTGCTACGAGTCGGTCCACCACGACGAAGGAGTCGCCATGTACGTCGTCCCCGACCAGAGCGGGAAACTCGCCGTGGTCACCGGCGCCAACAGTGGCACCGGGAAGGAAGCGGCCCGCCGGCTCGCCGGAGCGGGGGCGCGTGTCGTGCTGGCCGTCCGTACGGTCGCCAAGGGCGAGCGGGCCCGTGACGAGATCCTGGCCCAGTACCCGGACGCTCAACTGGAGGTGCGCCGGATCGATCTGGCCGATCTGGCCTCCGTCCAGGAGTTCGCGGACGGGCTCATCGCCGATGGCACCCCGCTCGATCTGCTGCTCAACAACGCCGGGGTGATGGCCCCGCCGGTCCGGCTGACCACGGCCGACGGCTTCGAGTTGCAGCTGGGGAGCAACCACCTCGGCCCCTTCGCGCTGACGGTCCGGCTGCTTCCGCTGCTGCTCTCCGCCACGGCGCCGCGCGTGACCACGATGAGCAGCGGTACGGCCAACTTCGGCCGTATCCACTTCGAAGACCTTCAGTGGGAGCGCCGCTACAGCCCGAACCTCTCCTACGCGCAGTCCAAGCTCGCCAATCTCATGATGACCCGGCAGCTCGCGGCCCTCGCCGCCGAGCGCGGCTGGCAGCTGCTGAGCGATGGCGCGCACCCCGGCTACACCCGCACGAACCTCCAGACGGCGGGGGCGAGTCTCGGCACCGGAAAGCCGTCGCGCCGGGCCTCCCTGCTCACGTCCCTCGACTTCCTGCCCTCGCAGGACGTCCAACAGGGCGCGGAACCACTGCTGTACGCGGCGGCCGACCCCGGCGCCGTCGCCGGTGGGTACTACGGTCCGGGCCGACGGTTCGGGCTGGTCGGCCCCACGACCACCGCCCGTATCACCCGCCGGGCCCTCGACCCCGCAGCCAACGCCCGTCTGTGGGCCGAGTCCGAGCGCCTCACCGGCGTCGCGCTGCCCGCCCCCGCCGCCTGAGGAGAAGCGGGGGACGCGTCCCGCGGCGAACTCCGGAGTGGGCCGTGGCGGCTGGAGCCGAGAGCGTCATGGGAGAGGTTCCCGAGGGAGGCGTGGTTGCCCGAGACGTCTACGGTCCGGGAGCATGTGGCGACGGACCGTGGCCGCCGGACTGGGGGGACCCGCTCATGCCTGCTTTATCCGCGCGCCGGGACTTGGCCACTCGCGTGGTTGAGGGGCTTTCCTCACCGTTGCTGAACGCGGTGATCGGGGTTATCGGAGTAGCGGTGCCGGTGGCGGCTTGGGTCAACGACACCGCCAGGGCGAAGAACGCCCTCTTCGCCGTGGAGACCGTGCTGGTACTTCTCCTGGTGGCCAACCATATGTGGTTGCGCAGCGCATACATCACGCTTCGGAGAGCCAACAGTCGTGAGATGGCCGACAGCCAGTACTTCGACCTTGTGCGTTCTCAGCTGGAGAGCGAACTCATCGCGGATTTCGGGGAGATCGCGGACGGGCATCTTCAGGTGTACGCGTCGGAGGTGCCCCGGCTTTCCGTGTTGTTGTACAGGGTCCTCATCGATGGCGGGTCCGAGCCCAAGCGGGTTCTCGCGGCCGACCTGACCACGAATCCGAACCTGCTCACCCAGCGGCGGGAGTATCTCGCCGTCAATCGCCGGCTCATCGAGGCGGGTGGCACGATCCAGCGGCTGTTCATCGCCTGGGCCACCGACCTGGCCCGTGAGGATTTCGCGAGGGCGCTGCTGCCGCTGATCAATCACCACCGGTCGCTCGGCGTGCAGTGCGGGATCGCGGTGCGTGACCGGTTCCGCGCGGATCAAGCCATCGACTTCGTCGTGGTCTCCGGGGCGGCGGTGCTCGTGGAGGAGGACCAGGGCGATGCCGATTACACGCGTGGCCGCTCCTCGGTGTACTTCAAACAGGTCGACCGCTGGACCGGCCGCTTCGAGTCGATCTGGGGACATGGCACGCTGTCCGCCCCGTTCACGCTTCAGTCCTACGAAGCTGTGGTCCGCCCGATGATCGATGCCGGGATCTGGGATGCCGCCCGGGTGCGGACGGCTGTGAACGAGCTGTGAGAACGGCGGTCCCCGGCAGGTGGGCGCGACGTCAGTAGAATGGCTGCTACCAGCCGGTCCGCGGGGCCGGTGCGAGTCGGAAAGCGGTCCTCGTCAGCCATGCCACATCTCTCGATCGCCAAGACCCACGGGTCGCGTAACGACATCTTCGTGATCGACGGCTCCCCGGATGATCACTTCGCCGCTGCCGATGTGCCCCGTGCGGTGAAACGGCTGTGTGACCGGCGGACGGGCCTGGGCAGTGACGGTGTGTACTTCCTCGCTGATAACGGCGATGGGTCCGCCAAGGCGTGGTTTTTCAATCCGGACGGTTCGCCTGCTCTGCTGTGCGGTAACGGGATGCGCTGCGCCGGCCGGCTGCTGCTCGACCGATACGACACCGAATCCGCTGTCGTACACACCGGCCCGTACAGTTTCACCGTCCACAGGGCTGACGACACCCCGCAGGGTGTGCGTCAGGTCGCGGTTGAGCTGCCTCCCGTCGACTTCACCCCCGCCGCCCCCATCGTGGCGGATGTGGAGTGGCCGTTCGTGGGCCAGGTCCTCCCGGCGTTCCACGCCACCCGCGCCGTGTCGGCTCTGGCGGTGCCCAACTCGCACCTGGTCAGTATCGTCGGCGCCTACGACGAAGCGGAGTTGGTGGAGACGGGACGCAGGGTTGCCGACGCCGCCGATTCGTTTCCGATCGGTGCGAACGTCTCCTTCGTTCTGTCTTTGGACGACACGGAGGTATTCGTTCACACGTTCGAGCGTGGTGCCGGGCTGACCCCCTCCTGCGGCTCCGGCGTGGCGGCGTCGCGGGCGGTGTCCTCCAAGCTAGGCCTGGTCGATCCCGATGTCCGGCTGCGGGTCCGTAACCCCGGCGGCCCTGCGCGCACCTGGTTGCAGGAGAGCGGAGGCCAGTGGCAGCCCGTCCTGGAAGGCAACGCCACCGTGGTCTACCGCACCGAACTCGACCCGGCCGACCTCTTGGGCGACAGCCCGCTGGAGTTCACCGGTGAGACGTATCTTCCGGAGATCAACGCCTTCACCGCGCTGTTCGACGATAATCTCAAGGCGTTGCACGCAGCCGGAGTCAACCCGACCATGATCTAGGGCGTGTTGGAGAAGTCTTGGTCCCCGCACCAGCGCTTATCGCGCGGGGATGGCATCGGACTGTCGCCCATGGTGGATCACGGGGCGGGTGCTGGGTCATGAGGATGGGGCATGCTCACACCTTTAGGGATTATCGCGGCCGGAATCGCCTTGCGGCAGTTCGACCGATGGTGGTTCAGCCCGGCGCGGGGACGTCAGTTCGCAGGATCGTTGCGGGCCGTCATGGCCTTGCAGCGCAGCAGGGCCAATAACCTCACGCCGGTGCTCCTGCTGGTCGGGCACTGGCTGGAACTTGTCGGCTGGTGGCAATTGGCCGCGCGCACAGGCCCCATCGGGTGGGGCGCCGTCGTTCTGGTCGCGTCGGTGAAGTTCCGACATTTGCAGGAGGTCAGCCACTTCACGGTGCATGGAGTGCTCACCCGTGACGGCGCCCTGGGTATCGCATTGACCGAGGCAACGGTGCACGCCCCGCTCGGCTTCGTGCCCGTGCCGGTACGGCGCGACAAACACGTCCGTCAGCATCACCCCAACGCCACAGTCGCCGGGGTGGACCCCAACCTCGCCGAACTTCACCGGGCGGGCCTGCGCCCCGAGGTCGGCTCCGGTCGATTCGTCATGGCTGTGATCTTCCCCCTGACCCTTGGCGGGCTGGCTGACACCTGTCGCGGCCTGGCCGTCAATCTGGATCCGCGCGGCGCCGGTTGGTCGCGCCTGTGCGTTTTCGCGGCCGTTCCGCTCGCTCTGGGGATTGTCCTCGGCTGGCCCGCCGCCGTGTTCGGCTTCCTCGTCCCCCGGCTCCTGTTCTACCCCCAACTGGCCTGGATGTCTCTGCTGGTTGAACACCGCTGGTTTGATGCCGAGCGGGCTACGGGCGGCCCTGCTGCCATCGAAGCCGCCCGCTGTCTGCGTCTGTATCCGCGCAATCGCGTCCTGGCTCTGCTGGCTCGTGGCACCTGGCTCCCATATGGAGATTTGTTCCACTATGCCCACTCGGTTCACCCAGCCGTGCGCTGGAACTATCTGCCTGCCCTGGAGCGCGGCATCGGCACGCCCGCGTACAGCCCACGTGGCTTGTTGATCGGCAGCTCCACCGTGGTCGCCCACCACCGTCGCGCGCTCGCGGACGCGCGGGCGTCGGGCCGTACGGCAGGTGTCACGCAGCCTGCCGCGCGTGCCGACGGGTGACTTCCTCGGCGCGGAGACCGAAGCGGGGACGGGCCCTGGGGGCAGACGGAGGCGGCCCGTCACGCGCGACACGTACCCGCATCCCCCGAGCGGGATGCGGGTACGTGTCGTATGCGTATTCGTGCCGATATGTCAGAGGACGCGGACCGCGCCGCTCGGCGGGTCCCAGTCCAGGGACTTCTTCACCACACCGCTGCTGGGGTTCTGCGCGCCGATGAACTCGCCGCCACCGGCGTAGATCGCCGTGTGGTACGCGCTGCCCGCGCCGCCCCAGTAGAGGATGTCGCCCGGCTGGAGGTTGCTCAGGGAGACCTGGGTGCCGGCGGTCGACTGGTCCTGCGAGACACGCGGGAGGTCGACACCGATCTGGCGGTAGGCGGCCTGGACGAGGGCGGAGCAGTCCCAGGCGTTGGGGCCCGTCGAGCCCATGATGTACGCGTCACCGAGCTGGGCCTGGGCGAAGGCGAGCACGGCGGCGGCCGAACCGGTGGCCCCCGAGGTGGTCTTCGACGCCGTCGAGGCGGACGAACCGGAGGACGAGCCCGAGCCCGAGCCGGAGTCCGACGAGGAGGACGCCGACAGCGTGGTCCGCTCCGCGGTACGGGACGCGCGCTCGGCGGCGGCGGCCTTGGCGCGCGCCTCCGCTTCGGCCTTCTTCTTGGCCTCGGCCTCGGCCTTGCGCTCCGCCTCGGCCTTGGCCTTCTTGGCGGTCTGCGCGGCGCTGGCCGCCGCGGCGTCCTGCTGGGCGCGCAGGTCCAGGGAGTTCGCGATGCGCTGCGTGGCCTCGGCGGACCTCGTGAAGTCGCCGACGAGCCCGGAGGTGAGCGTGGGCATTTCTATGGTCTGAGTGGTCACCGGCTCGGCGTTCGCCGGTCCGGCGGCACCTGCGACCGCGATGGTGCTGAGGACGCCACCGGCAACTCCGCTACGAAGGACGACTTTCGACGCGCTGCGGCGGGGCTTCCGGTGGCTGGGTATGTGAGCGGTGTGGGACATGAGAACTACGGCTATCAGGTGAGACCTGGTTCCCGTCAAGCAAGGTGTGTTGCGCCACAGTTACGTTCGGAACCTCTGAATCCGCTTAGCGTTCAGCCTTATTGACGCCGTAACGGGCAAACCGGGCATGCGTGATCATGGCTGTGATCACGGTCTTTCTGATAAACGTCCGAATTGCCCGCCGCTTACCACCCCTTCACACCCATGGCCAAGCCCTCTTGTCTTGGTGATGGAGTGGAGTGGTACAGGTCACAGGACGGTCACCGCTCGGCGGTCGGAATGATCACGGAGTCCGTTCGGCGCGATCGCGGGGTCCGCTCGGAGCGGTCGTGGGGTCCCGCGGAATGATCTCGGGATGAACTCGGGATGATCTCGAAGTGATCCCGGCGGTCCTCCGGCGTGCTCGGCTCCGTCTTCATGGACGCCCGTGAAGCTGTCCCGGTTGCTCGTGAATGCGTGCACGTGTCCACGTCGGTCCGCACTTCCCCCTCGCGCGAGTGACCACCGAGCCCCATAGCACGGTAGACTGTTTCATTGCAAATTTGCTTGTACGGTGCATCGCTTGATAGGGCAACCCGCCCCCGACCAGCGGAAACGGACTCGGTTGTCACATCTGGTGAGCGCTCGGCCGCTTCACGTATGAAGATCACCGCTCATCCGACTTCATGATCCTTCGTCGGGTGGTGGAGATCACAAAGCTGTTGCTGCACCCCGTGTCGCAGATCACAGACCACCGGGCATAAGATGCGGGGCAGTCGGGCTTGTGAACTGCCTCACATGTACGCGATCTTCAGTGATCGTGACGGGGCGGCGAGGCGAACCGCCCGGTGCGATCCAACGGTCAAGGACGACTGGAAGGAGCTGAGGGGCGTGAATTCCTACGCACCCATCCTCGTGCTCGGCGCCCTCGGGGCTGGGTTTGCGATCTTCTCCGTGGTCATGGCCACGCTTATCGGCCCAAAGCGCTACAACCGGGCCAAAGTTGAAGCGTACGAGTGTGGCATCGAACCCACGCCGACGCCGGCCGGAGGCGGCCGTTTTCCCGTCAAGTACTACCTGACGGCGATGCTCTTCATCATCTTCGATATCGAGGTCGTCTTCCTTTACCCCTGGGCCGTCACCTTCGACGCTCTGGGGATTTTCGGGCTCGTGGAGATGCTGCTCTTCGTGCTCACCGTCTTCGTCGCCTACGCGTATGTGTGGCGGCGCGGCGGTCTGGAATGGGACTAAAGGGGCTGAGGGGCCACCAATGGGACTCGAAGAGAAGCTGCCGAGCGGCTTTCTGCTGACCACCGTCGAACAGGCCTCGGGCTGGGTGCGGAAGTCATCCGTCTTCCCCGCGACCTTCGGCCTCGCGTGCTGCGCCATCGAGATGATGACGACCGGTGCCGGGCGGTACGACCTGGCGCGGTTCGGCATGGAAGTCTTCCGCGGTTCGCCGCGGCAGGCCGATCTGATGATCGTGGCCGGGCGGGTGAGCCAGAAGATGGCGCCGGTTCTGCGACAGGTCTATGACCAGATGCCCAACCCCAAGTGGGTGATTTCCATGGGGGTTTGTGCATCATCGGGCGGAATGTTCAATAATTACGCGATTGTCCAGGGTGTGGATCATATTGTCCCTGTCGACATCTATTTGCCCGGCTGCCCACCACGTCCCGAGATGCTGATGGACGCCATTCTCAAGCTCCACCAGAAGATCCAGAGCTCCAAGCTCGGGGTCAACGCGGAGGAAGCGGCCCGTGAGGCGGAGGAGGCGGCCCTCAAGGCGCTCCCGACGATCGAGATGAAGGGGCTGCTGCGGTGACCGGCGACCAGGGATCCGGAGAGCGGCCCTCCGGAAACAACGTTCCGTCCGCGCGTGAGGACGGCGGCGAGCCCATCCGCGTACAGAAGGGCATGTTCGGCGCCAACAACGGCGGCGACACCTCCGGCTACGGCGGGCTCGTCAGGACCGTGATGCTGCCGGGCGCCTCCGCCCGGCCGTACGGCGGCCCCGGCGGGTCCTTCGACGAGATCGCCGACGAACTCGAAGGCGCGCTGGAGGAGCAGGGCCTCCTCCCGGAGAACGCCATCGAGAAGACGGTCGTCGACCGCGCCGAGCTCACCTTCCATATCGCCCGCGAGCATCTCGTCCAGGTGGCGCGCACCCTGCGCGACGACCCGGCGCTGCGCTTCGAGCTCTGTACGGGGGTCTCGGGCGTCCACTTCCCCGGCGACAAGGGCCGTGAGCTGCACGCCGTCTACCACCTGCGCTCGCTCACCCACGGCCGGCTGATCCGTCTTGAGGTCTCCGCACCGGACGCCGACCCGCATGTGCCGTCCCTGGTCGAGATCTATCCGACCAACGACTGGCACGAGCGCGAGACGTACGACTTCTTCGGGCTGATCTTCGACGGCCACCCCGCCCTGACCCGGATCATGATGCCGGACGACTGGCAGGGCTTCCCGCAGCGCAAGGACTATCCCCTCGGCGGGATCGCCGTCGAGTACAAGGGCGCCCAGATCCCGGCTCCGGACCAGCGGAGGTCGTACTCCTGATGTCTGCTCCCCACGCACCCCACGCATCGCCCACCCCGCACGCCACGCCCCGCGCGACCACCGAGGGCACCGTATACACGGTCACCGGTGGCGACTGGGACGAGGTCGTCCAGTCCGCGGCAAAGGCCGACGACGAGCGGATCGTCGTCAACATGGGTCCCCAGCACCCCTCCACCCACGGAGTGCTGCGGCTGATCCTGGAGATCGAGGGCGAGACCGTCACCGAGGCCCGCTGCGGCATCGGCTATCTGCACACCGGTATCGAGAAGAACCTCGAATTCCGCAACTGGACGCAGGGCACCACCTTCGTCACGCGCATGGATTACCTGACGTCGTTCTTCAACGAGACGGCGTACTGCCTGGGCGTGGAGAAGCTGCTCGGCATCGAGGACGACATCCCGGACCGGGCGACGCTCATCCGCGTCCTGCTGATGGAGCTGAACCGGCTCTCCTCGCACCTCGTCTGTATCGCCACCGGCGGTATGGAGCTGGGCGCGACGACGATCATGATCTACGGCTTCCGTGATCGTGAACTCATTCTCGATGCCTACGAGCTGATCACCGGCCTGCGGATGAACCACGCGTTCATCCGCCCCGGCGGACTCGCCCAGGATCTGCCCCCGGGCGCCGTCGACCATCTGCGCGAGCTGCTGAAGACGCTGCGGAAGAACCTGCCGGAGTACGACAAGCTCGCCACCGGCAACCCGATCTTCAAGGCCCGTATGCAGGACGTCGGCTATCTCGATCTGACCGGCTGCATGGCGCTGGGCGCCACAGGACCGATCCTGCGCTCCGCCGGACTCCCGCACGATCTGCGCAGGAGCGACCCGTACTGCGGTTACGAGACCTTCGACTTCGAGGTCCCGACCGCCGACAGCTGCGACGCGTACGGCCGCTTCCTCATCCGCCTGGAGGAGATGCGCCAGTCGCTGCGGATCGTCGAACAGTGTCTGGACCGGCTGGAGCCGGGCCCGGTGATGGTCGCCGACAAGAAGATCGCCTGGCCCGCACAGCTCGCGCTCGGCCCCGACGGTCTGGGCAACTCGCTCGACCACATCAAGAACATCATGGGCACGTCCATGGAGGCTCTGATCCATCACTTCAAACTGGTGACGGAGGGCTTCCGGGTCCCGCCGGGACAGGCGTACGCGGCCGTCGAGTCGCCCAAGGGCGAACTGGGCGCGCATGTCGTCTCCGACGGCGGCACCCGCCCGTATCGGGTCCACTTCCGCGACCCGTCCTTCACCAATCTCCAGGCCATGGCGGCGATGTGCGAGGGCGGCCAGGTCGCCGACGTCATCGTCGCCGTCGCGTCCATCGACCCCGTGATGGGAGGCGTCGACCGGTGACCACCACACCGCCCAACGCAGAGGTGAGCCTGGGGATGCCACAGCTCCCCGCTCCCGACTACCCGGCCGATGTACGCGCCAGGCTGGCAGCGGACGCCAAGGAGATCATCGGCCGCTACCCCGGCTCCCGGTCCGCGCTGCTTCCGCTGCTGCACCTCGTGCAGGCCGAGGAGGGGTTCGTCTCCCGTACGGGGATGGCCTTCTGCGCGGAGCTGCTCGAACTGACCACCGCCGAGGTCACGGCCGTCGCGACCTTCTACTCCATGTACCGCCGCAAGCAGGGCGGCGACTACCAGGTCGGCGTCTGCACGAACACGCTCTGCGCGGTGATGGGCGGCGACGCCATCTTCGACGCGCTCAAGGAGCACCTCGGCGTCGGCAACAACGAGACGACCGAGGACGGCAAGGTCACCCTCGAACACATCGAGTGCAACGCGGCCTGCGACTTCGCGCCCGTCGTGATGGTGAACTGGGAGTTCTTCGACAACCAGACGCCGGACAGCGCCAAGCGGCTCGTCGACGACCTGCGCGAAGGGCAGACCGTCCAGCCCACCCGGGGCGCGCCCCTGTGCACGTACAAGGAGACCGCGCGCATCCTCGCCGGCTTCCCCGACGAGCGCCCCGGCGCCGTCGAGGCCACCGGCGGCGCCGGACCCGCGTCACTGGTCGGCCTGCGGCTCGCCAAGGGCGAGACACCTCAGCGGGTGGTACGGCCCCGGGACGGCGCGCATCCGCAGAACGAATCGCAGCCGGGCGCAGCCGAGGAGGGGGAGTGATGACGATGGCCGCCGCGCTCAACGAGAACGGGACCAGCCCCGAGAAGATCCTCGCGCCCGTCCTGTCCGCCTTCTGGGACCAGCCGGAGTCCTGGACGCTGGAGACCTACGAGCGCCACGAAGGGTACGAGGGGCTCAAGAAGGCCCTCGCGATGCCGCCCGACGACGTCATCGCGTATGTGAAGGACTCGGGCCTGCGCGGTCGCGGCGGCGCGGGCTTCCCCACCGGGATGAAGTGGCAGTTCATCCCGCAGGGTGACGGCAAGCCGCACTACCTCGTCGTCAACGCGGACGAGTCGGAGCCGGGCACCTGCAAGGACATCCCGCTCCTCTTCGCCAATCCGCACTCCCTCATCGAGGGGATCGTGATCGCCTGCTACGCGATCCGCTCGCAGCACGCGTTCATCTATCTGCGCGGTGAGGTCGTCCCCGTACTGCGCAGGGTGCACGAAGCGGTGCGCGAGGCCTACGCGGCGGGGTATCTCGGCAAGAACATCCTGGGCAGCGGGCTCGATCTCGATGTCACCGTGCACGCGGGCGCGGGCGCGTACATCTGTGGTGAGGAGACCGCGCTGCTCGACTCCCTGGAGGGCCGTCGCGGACAGCCCCGGCTGCGTCCTCCCTTCCCGGCGGTGGCGGGCCTCTACGCCTGCCCCACTGTGGTGAACAACGTCGAGTCCATCGCGTCTGTTCCCGCGATCCTCAACCGCGGCAAGGACTGGTTCAAGTCGATGGGCAGCGAGAAGTCCCCGGGCTTCACGCTCTACTCGCTCAGCGGCCATGTCACCAGCCCCGGCCAGTACGAGGCCCCGCTCGGGGTCACCCTGCGCCAGCTGCTCGACATGAGCGGCGGTATGCGGGCGGGCCACCGGCTCAAGTTCTGGACACCGGGCGGCTCTTCGACCCCGATGTTCACCGACGAGCACCTCGATGTCCCGCTGGACTACGAGGGGGTGGGCGCCGCCGGCTCCATGCTCGGCACGAAGGCGCTCCAGTGCTTCGACGAGACCACCTGCGTCGTCCGGGCCGTGACCCGCTGGACCGAGTTCTACGCCCATGAGTCCTGCGGCAAGTGCACGCCGTGCCGTGAAGGCACGTACTGGCTGGTGCAGTTGCTTCGCGACATCGAGGACGGCAAGGGACAGCTGTCCGACCTCGACAAGCTCAACGACATCGCCGACAACATCAACGGCAAGTCCTTCTGCGCGCTCGGTGACGGCGCCGCGTCCCCGATCTTCTCCTCGCTGAAGTACTTCCGCGAGGAGTACGAGCAGCACATCACCGGCAAGGGCTGCCCCTTCGACCCCGCGAAGTCCACCGTCTGGGCAGACCGGAACCCGCACCTGGAGGTGAACGCATGACCGTGACGACGAGCGCTCCCTCCGGCGGCGGCGAGCCCGCGGTCCCGCCCGAGGACCTTGTCTCGCTGACCATCGACGGCATCGAGATCTCCGTCCCCAAGGGGACCCTGGTGATCCGCGCCGCCGAACTCCTCGGCATCGAGATCCCGCGCTTCTGCGACCATCCGCTCCTGGACCCGGCCGGCGCCTGCCGCCAGTGCATCGTCGAGGTGGAGGGCCAGCGCAAGCCGATGGCCTCCTGCACCATCACCTGCACCGACGGCATGGTCGTCAAGTCGCAGCTGACCTCCCCGGTGGCCGAGAAGGCCCAGCGCGGGGTGATGGAGCTGCTGCTCATCAACCACCCGCTGGACTGCCCGGTCTGCGACAAGGGCGGCGAGTGCCCGCTCCAGAACCAGGCCATGCAGGTCGGCGACCCGGACACCCGCTTCGAGGGCAAGAAGCGCACGTTCCAGAAGCCCGTCCCGATCTCCACACAGGTGCTGCTCGACCGTGAGCGGTGTGTGCTGTGCGCGCGGTGTACGCGGTTCTCCAACCAGATCGCGGGCGACCCGATGATCGAGCTGATCGAGCGGGGCGCGCTCCAGCAGGTCGGCACCGGCGAGGGCGACCCGTTCGAGTCGTACTTCTCCGGGAACACCATCCAGATCTGCCCGGTGGGGGCGCTGACCTCGGCCGCGTACCGCTTCCGCTCCCGCCCGTTCGACCTGGTGTCCTCGCCGAGCGTCTGCGAGCACTGCGCGGGCGGCTGCGCCACCAGGACCGACCACCGGCGCGGCAAGGTCATGCGGCGGCTGGCCGCCAATGACCCGGAGGTCAACGAGGAGTGGCTGTGCGACAAGGGGCGGTTCGGCTTCCGCTACGCGCAGAAGCCCGACCGGCTCACCACCCCGCTCGTACGCAACGAGGACGGCGTCCTCGAACCGGCGAGCTGGCCCGAGGCGCTGGAGGCCGCGGCCCACGGTCTGAGCGCCGCGCGCGGCCGGGCGGGGGTGCTCGCGGGCGGCCGGCTCACCGTTGAGGACGCCTACGCCTACGCCAAGTTCGCCCGGGTCGCCCTCGACACCAACGACATCGACTTCCGCGCGCGCGTGCACAGCACCGAGGAGGCCGACTTCCTGGCCGCCCATGTCGCGGGCCACGGCCGCGACCTGGACGGTACGGGGCTCACGTACACCACGCTGGAGAAGGCTCCGGCCGTGCTGCTCGTGGGCTTCGAGTCCGAGGAGGAGGCGCCCGGCGTCTTCCTGCGGCTGCGCAAGGCGCACCGCAACCACGGCCAGCGCACATTCTCGCTGGCCACCTACGCCACCCGGGGTCTGGAGAAGGCCGGCGGCACGCTGCTGCCCGCCGCGCCGGGCACCGAGACCGAGTGGCTGGACGCGCTGGCGGCCAACCCGGTCAGCGCCGGACTCGAAGGGGACGGCGAACGGGCCTCCCAGGCGCTGCGCGAGCAGGGCGCGGTGATCGTCGTCGGCGAGCGGCTCGCGGCCGTACCGGGCGGGCTCACCGCCGCCGCGCGGGCCGCCACCGCGACCGGCGCGAGGCTGGTGTGGATCCCCAGGCGGGCCGGCGAACGCGGCGCGGTGGAGGCGGGCGCGCTCCCGTCGCTGCTGCCCGGCGGCCGTCCCGCCACCGACCCGCGGGCCCGTGAGGAGACCGCGGCGGTCTGGGGCGTACGCGAACTGCCGCGCGCCTACGGCCGTGACACCGGCCGGATCATCGAGGCCGCCGCCACCGGCGAGCTGTCCGCCCTGGTCGTCGCTGGTGTCGAGGTCGCGGATCTGCCGGACCCGGCGGGCGCGCGGGCGGCGCTGGACGCCGTCGGCTTCCTGGTCTCGCTTGAGCTGCGGCCGAGCGAGGTCACCGAGCGGGCCGATGTGGTCTTCCCGGTGGCCGCCGTCGCGGAGAAGTCGGGCACCTTCCTCAACTGGGAAGGCAGGGCGCGGCTGTTCGAGGCCGCGCTGAAGCCGGAGCAGATGACCCGGCGCCTGGCACCGAGCGACGCGCGCGTGCTGCACATGCTGGCCGACACGCTCGCCGCCACCTCGGACGCCGACGGGCTCGACGGCTTCGGACTGCCGGACCTCAGGGCCGTACGGACCGAGCTGGACCGGCTCGGCTGCTGGGAGGGACCGCGCGCCACCGAGCCGCTGGAACCGTCCCGTCCGGTGCCCAGGCCCGGCGAGGGCGAAGCCGTACTCGCGGGCCACCGGCTCCTGCTCGACCTCGGCCTTCTCCAGGAGGGCGACGACGCGCTGGCCGGCACCCGGCACGCGGCGGTCGCCAGGCTCTCCGCCGCGACGGCCGCCGAGACGGGCGTCAAGAACGGCGACGAGCTGTCCGTCACCGGCCCGTCGGGCACGGTCACGCTCCCGCTTCAGGTCACGGAGATGCCGGACCGGGTGGTCTGGCTGCCGCTCAACTCGACGGGCGGCGGGGTCCTCGCGGACACCGGCTCCCGCCCCGGCACGCTCGTCCGTATCGGCCCGGCCGAGCCCGGCGACGCGGCCACGGAAGCACCGGAGGTGCGCGCATGACCGCCTTCGCCCAACTCGCGACGGCCCCGGGAACGGTCCTCGCCGTCGAGGACCTGTCGATGTTCGGCCGCGACCCGTGGTGGCTCGTGGTCGTCAAGGCGGTGTTCTGCTTCGCGTTCCTGCTGCTGACCGTGCTCTTCGCCATCGTGTGGGAGCGCAAGGTCGTCGCCTGGATGCAGCTGCGCATCGGCCCGAACCGGCACGGCCCCTGGGGGATGCTCCAGTCCCTCGCCGACGGCGCCAAGCTGATGTTCAAGGAAGACATCATCGTCAAGCGCGCGGACAAGGTGGTCTACGTCCTCGCGCCGATCATCGCGGCGGTGCCGGCGTTCATGGCGATCGCCGTGATCCCGTTCGGCCCGGCGGGCAACGAGGTGTCGATCTTCGGCCACCGCACCACGATGCAGCTGACCGACCTGCCGATCGCGATGCTCTACATCCTCGCCGTCGCCTCGGTCGGGATCTACGGCATCGTCCTCGCGGGCTGGTCATCGGGATCGACGTATCCGCTGCTCGGCGGGTTGCGCTCGTGCGCGCAGATGATCTCGTACGAGATCGCCATGGGCGCCGCGTTCGCGTCGGTGTTCCTCTACTCGGGGTCGATGTCGACCTCGGCGATCGTCGAGGCCCAGGCCGACCGCTGGTACATCATCCTGCTGCCGGTCTCCTTCATCATCTACATCGTCACGATGGTGGGCGAGACGAACCGCGCCCCCTTCGACATGCCGGAGTCCGAGGGCGACCTCGTCGGCGGCTTCAACACCGAGTACTCATCGATCAAGTTCGCGATGTTCATGCTCGCCGAGTACATCAACATGGTCACCGTCTCGGCCGTCGCCGCCACGCTCTTCCTCGGCGGCTGGCGCGCCCCGTGGCCGATCTCCACCTTCTGGGAGGGCGCGAACCACGGCTGGTGGCCGCTGCTCTGGTTCGTACTCAAGGTCCAGCTGCTGCTGTTCTTCTTCATCTGGCTGCGCGGCACGCTGCCGCGCGTGCGCTACGACCAGCTGATGAAGCTCGGCTGGAAGGTGCTGATCCCGGTCTCGGTGGTCTGGCTGATGGTCGTCGCGACCGTACGGGCCCTGCGCAACGAGAACTACGGCTTCCAGTCGATCGTGCTGTACGTCCTCGGGGCGGTCATCGCGATCCTGCTGCTCTCCTTCGTCGTGGACATCTTCCGCGACAGGAAGGAGAAGGCCGCGGCGGCGAACGAACCGGAGCCCCCGGCCTTCGATCCGATGGCGGGCGGATTCCCCGTACCGCCGTTGCCGGGACAGGAGTTGCCGCCCGTACCGCGCAGGCGGCCACGACGTGACCGTGAGCTGATTGTCAGTGGTGGGGGCAATACTGTGAGTGACGGTACCGAGAGTGACGGAAAGGAGGCTGACAGTGTCTGACTCTTCGCCGGGGGACATCCCGCGTCCCCCCCGGAATCCGGTGGCCGGCTTCGGCGTGACCTTCAAGGCCATGTTCAAGAAGCGGCTGACCGAGCAGTACCCGGAACAGCAGAAGGAGACGGCGCCGCGCTTCCACGGCCGGCATCAGCTGAACCGGCATCCGGACGGGCTGGAGAAGTGCATCGGCTGCGAGTTGTGCGCCTGGGCCTGCCCGGCGGACGCGATCTATGTGGAGGGCGCGGACAACACGGACGAGGAGCGCTACTCCCCGGGGGAGCGCTACGGCCGCGTCTACCAGATCAACTACGCGCGCTGCATCCTGTGCGGTCTGTGCATCGAGGCCTGCCCGACCAGGGCGCTCACGATGACCAATGACTTCGAGCTGGCCGACAGCTCCCGCGAGAACCTGATCTATACGAAGGAGCAGCTTCTCGCGGGCCTTCAGGAAGGCATGGTCGAGACACCGCACTCGATCTTCCCGGGCACCGACGAACAGGACTACTACCGGGGGCTGGTCACCGAGGCCGCGCCGGGTACGGTCCGGCAGGTCGCGGTGAGCAAGGGCGAGAAGCCGACGGACGAGGAGGTCGGTGCATGAGCCTGCTCGCCGCGTCCTCCCTCGCGTCCGTCCTGCCTGTTTCCTCTCTCGCTTCCGCTTCTTCCCTCACCTCCGCCGCCACGACGACCTCGACCGGTGAGGCCGTCCAGTTCTGGATCCTCGGCACCGTCGCGGTGATCGGCGCGCTCTGCACGATCCTGATGAGGAAGGCCGTGCACAGCGCGCTGTGCCTGGCCGCCACGATGATCGTCCTGGCGGTCTTCTATCTCGCCAACGGGGCGTATTTCCTGGGCGTGGTGCAGATCGTCGTCTACACCGGCGCGATCATGATGCTGTTCCTCTTCGTGGTGATGCTCGTCGGTGTCACGGCCGCCGACTCCCTCAAGGAGACGCTGAAGGGCCAGCGTTGGTGGGCCGCCGCCTGCGGGCTGGGCTTCGGGGTCCTGCTCATCGCCGGGATCGGCAACGCCTCGCTGAACTCCTTCACCGGGCTCGGCCAGGCCAACGCCGGCGGCAATGTCGAGGGACTGGCCGCCCTGATCTTCACCCGGTACGTCTTCGCCTTCGAGATCACCGGCGCGCTGCTGATCACCGCGTCGGTCGGCGCGATGGTGCTCACGCACCGGGAGCGGACCGAACGGGCCAAGACCCAGCGGGAGCTGGCCGAGGAGCGCGTACGCAAGGGCACGCAACTGCCCCCGCTGCCCGCCCCCGGTGTCTACGCCCGGCACAACGCGGTGGACATCGCCGGTCTGCTGCCCGACGGCACCCCGTCCGAGCTGACGGTCAACAAGACGCTGAAGGACCGCGGGCAGATCCGCGATGTGTCGAACGAGGCCATCGCGGACCTGAAGGCGCTGGAGCAGCGGTCGTCGCAGCGGCTGGGCCGCGAGGATGAGGAGGTCAAGCGATGAATCCGGTCAACTACCTCTATCTCGCCTCGCTGCTGTTCACCATCGGCGCGGCCGGGGTGCTGATCCGGCGGAACGCGATCGTGGTGTTCATGTGCATCGAGCTGATGCTGAACGCCTGCAACCTCGCGTTCGTCGCCTTCTCCCGGATGCACGGCAATCTCGACGGCCAGATCATCGCGTTCTTCACGATGGTCGTCGCCGCCGCGGAGGTCGTGGTCGGGCTCGCGATCATCGTGTCGCTGTTCCGTTCCCGCCACTCGGCCTCGGTCGACGACGCCAGCCTGATGAAGCTCTGAGGGGTCGCTGAATCGTGGAGAACTTGATTGCGCTGCTCGTCGCGGCGCCTCTGCTCGGAGCGGCGGTGCTGCTGTGCGGCGGCCGTCGGCTCGACCGCGTGGGCCACTGGCTCGGCACGCTGCTGGCCGCCGCGTCCTTCGTGATCGGTGTCGTGCTCTTCAGCGACATGCTCGGCAAGAGCGGCGAAGGCCGCTCGCTGCACCAGCATCTGTTCAGCTGGATCCCCGTCGAGGGGTTCCAGGCGGACATCGCCTTCCAGCTCGACCAGCTGTCGATGACGTTCGTCCTGCTGATCACCGGCGTGGGCACGCTCATCCATATCTATTCGATCGGGTACATGGAGCACGACGAGCGGCGCCGCCGCTTCTTCGGCTATCTGAACCTGTTCCTGGCGGCGATGCTGCTGCTGGTCCTCGCCGACAACTACCTGCTGCTGTACATGGGCTGGGAGGGTGTCGGGCTCGCCTCGTACCTGCTCATCGGGTTCTGGCAGCACAAGCCCAGCGCGGCCACGGCCGCCAAGAAGGCGTTCCTGGTCAACCGGGTCGGCGACATGGGTCTGTCGATCGCGATCATGCTGATGTTCACCACCTTCGGGACCTTCGCCTTCGGTCCCGTGCTGTCGTCCACGGGCGACGCGACGGAGGGCAAGCTGACGGCGATCGGCCTGATGCTGCTGCTGGCCGCGTGCGGCAAGTCGGCCCAGGTGCCGCTCCAGTCCTGGCTCGGTGACGCGATGGAGGGCCCGACCCCGGTCTCGGCCCTGATCCACGCGGCGACGATGGTGACGGCGGGCGTGTATCTGATCACCCGCTCCGGCGCGATCTTCAACGCGGCGCCTGACGCACAGCTGGTGGTCGTGGTGGTCGGCGCGGTGACGCTCCTCTTCGGTGCGATCGTCGGTTGCGCGAAGGACGACATCAAGAAGGCCCTCGCGGGCTCGACGATGTCGCAGATCGGCTACATGATCCTGGCGGCGGGCCTCGGCCCGATCGGCTATGTCTTCGCGATCATGCACCTGGTGACGCACGGCTTCTTCAAGGCCGGGCTCTTCCTCGGCGCCGGTTCGGTCATGCACGGCATGAACGACGAGGTCGACATGCGGAAGTACGGCGGCCTGCGGAAGTACATGCCGGTCACGTTCGTCACGTTCGGCCTCGGCTATCTGGCGATCATCGGCTTCCCCGGGCTGTCCGGCTTCTTCTCCAAGGACAAGATCATCGAGGCGGCGTTCGCCAAGGGCGGTACGGAGGGCTGGATCCTCGGCGCCGTCACGCTGCTGGGCGCCGCGATCACCGCGTTCTATATGACGCGCGTGATGGTGATGACGTTCTTCGGCGAGAAGCGCTGGCAGCCCGACGAGAAGGGACACGAGCCGCATCCGCACGAGTCCCCGAAGTCCATGACCATCCCCATGATCATCCTGGCCTTCGGTTCGGTCTTCGCCGGCGGGTTCTTCTCCATCGGTGACCGCTTCCTGCACTGGCTGGAGCCCGTCACCGGACACTCGCACGGGAACCCGCCGGTCAGCGCCGCCACCGTCACCACCGCCACCGTGGTCGTGATGGTCCTCGGGGTCGCCCTCGCCTGGTTCATGTACGGACGCAAGCCCGTGCCGGTGGCCGCCCCGCGCGGCTCGCTGCTCACCCGCGCCGCCCGCCGCGATCTCCTCCAGGACGACTTCAACCATGTGGTCCTGGTCCGCGGCGGCGAGCACCTCACCCGTTCCCTGGTCTATGTCGACCACACCCTGGTCGACGGCGTGGTCAACGGCACCGCCGCGTCGTTCGGCGGGCTCTCCGGCCGGCTGCGCAAGCTGCAGAACGGCTACGCCCGCACCTATGCGGTCTCGATGTTCGGAGGTACGGCAGTGCTCATCGCCGCGACCCTGCTGATGAGGGCGGTGTAACGGACATGTCGTTCCCGCTCCTGACAGCCACGGCCGTGCTGCCCGCGGTCGGCGCGATCGTCACGGCGGCCGTCCCGGCCGCCCGGCGCACCGCCGCCAAGTGGCTGGCGCTGTTCTTCTCGCTCGCCACGCTCGTGCTGGCCGCCGTCGTGGTGGTCCGCTTCGAACCCGGTGGTGACCGCTATCAGCTCACCGAATCGCACGCCTGGATCTCCGACTTCGGGGTCCGTTACGAACTGGGCGTGGACGGCATCGGGGTGGCGCTCCTCGCGCTGACCGCGCTGCTGATCCCCTTTGTGATCCTGGCCGGCTGGCATGACGCCGACCCGCTGGAAGAGGTGAACCCGAACCGCCGCTGGCGGCCGACCCAGGGCTTCTTCGCGCTGATCCTGATGGTCGAGGCGATGGTGATCCTCTCCTTCGAGGCCACCGACGTCTTCCTCTTCTACATCCTCTTCGAAGCCATGCTCATCCCGATGTACTTCCTCATCGGCGGCTTCGGCGACCGCGCCCATAGCGGCGGGGACGAGGCGGCGGCCACCCAACGCTCGTACGCGGCCGTCAAGTTCCTCCTCTACAACCTGGTCGGCGGCCTGATCATGCTGGCCGCCGTCATCGGGCTCTATGTCGTCGCGGGCAGCTTCTCGCTCTCCGAGATCGCCGAGGCGCGGGCCAATGGCTCGCTGTCCATCGCGACCGACACCGAGCGATGGCTCTTCCTCGGCTTCTTCTTCGCGTTCGCGGTGAAGGCGCCGCTGTGGCCGCTGCACACCTGGCTGCCCAACGCGATGGGCGAGGCCACGGCGCCCGTCGCCGTACTGATCACCGCCGTGGTCGACAAGGTCGGCACGTTCGCGATGCTGCGCTTCTGCCTCCAGCTCTTCCCCGAGGCGTCCAAGTGGGCCACCCCGGTGATCCTGGTGCTCGCGCTGATCAGCATCGTCTACGGCGCGCTGCTCGCGGTCGGCCAGCGGGACATGAAGCGGCTGATCGCGTACGCCTCGATCTCCCACTTCGGCTTCATCATCATGGGCATCTTCGCGATGACCAGCCAGGGCCAGTCGGGCGCCACGCTCTACATGGTCAACCACGGGATCTCGACGGCCGCGCTGATGCTGGTGGCCGGCTTCCTGATCACCCGGCGCGGCTCGCGGCTCATCGCGGACTACGGCGGGGTGCAGAAGGTCGCGCCGGTTCTCGCCGGGACGTTCCTGATCGGCGGGCTCGCGACGCTCTCCCTGCCGGGGCTCTCGCCGTTCGTGAGTGAGTTCCTCGTCCTGGTCGGCACGTTCAGCAGATATCCGGTGATCGGCATCATCGCCACCATCGGCATCGTCCTCGCCGCGCTCTATGTCCTCGTGCTCTATCAGCGCACGATGACCGGGCCGGTGAAGGCCGAGGTCAAGTCGATGCCGGATCTGCGCGTCCGGGAGCTGGTGGTCGTCACTCCGCTGATCGCGCTGCTTCTCTTCCTGGGCGTCTATCCGAAGCCGCTGACCGAGATCGTCAACCCGGCGGTGGAGCACACGCTCTCCGACGTACAGCAGACCGATCCCAAGCCCGAGGTGGAGGCCGCTCCATGAGTGCGACTGTCGTCCACAGCCTGTGGACAACGACGGCGGCCGACGGGATCACCAAGATCCCGGCCCCGAACATCGAGTACGCGCAGCTGTCACCCGTACTGATCGTGCTGGGCGCGGCGGTCCTCGGCATCCTGGCCGAGGCGTTCGTCCCGCGCCGGGGCAGGTACCACACACAGCTGTTCCTCTCCGTGGTCGCCCTGGCCGCCGGCTTCGCGGCGGTGGTCGGGCTCGCGGCCGGCGGATACGGCACGACCAAGAAGCACATCGCGGCCATGGGCGCCATCGCCGTCGACGGCCCGGCGCTCTTCCTCCAGGGCACGATCCTGCTGGCCTCGATCGTCGCCGTGTTCACCTTCGCGGAGCGCAAGCTCGACCCGGAGGCCCATGGCAACCGCGTCGACTCCTTTGTGGCGCAGGCCGCGGCCGTACCGGGCAGCGACACCGAGAAAGCGGCGGTCAAGGCAGGGTTCACCACCACCGAGGTGTTCCCGCTGGCCATGTTCGCCGTCGCGGGCATGCTGGTCTTCCCGGCGGCCAACGATCTGCTGACGCTCTTCATCGCGCTGGAGGTCTTCTCGCTCCCGCTCTACCTTCTGTGCGCCCTCGCCCGCCGCAAGCGGCTGATGTCGCAGGAGGCGGCGGTCAAGTACTTCCTGCTCGGCGCGTTCTCCTCGGCGTTCCTGCTCTTCGGGATCGCCCTGCTGTACGGCTACGCGGGCTCCGTCTCGTACGCGCGGATCGCGGAGGTCGTCAACGGCACCGTCCAGAACGTCAACCCGGCCCTCGCCGACACCATGGGCAATGACGCGCTGCTGCTGATCGGCGGCGCGATGGTCCTGATGGGGCTGCTCTTCAAGGTCGGCGCGGTGCCGTTCCACATGTGGACCCCGGACGTCTACCAGGGCGCGCCCACGCCGGTCACCGGCTTCATGGCCGCGGCGACCAAGGTGGCGGCCTTCGGCGCGCTGCTGCGGCTGCTGTATGTCGTGCTGCCGGGGCTGCGCTGGGACTGGCGGCCGGTGATGTGGGGCGTCGTCATCGTCACCATGCTGGGCGGCGCGATCGTCGCCATCACCCAGACCGACATCAAGCGCCTCCTGGCGTACTCCTCGATCGCGCACGCGGGCTTCATCCTGGCCGGTGTGATCGCGGGGACGAGCGAGGGCATCTCGTCCGTCCTCTTCTATCTGGGGGCCTACTCCTTCGTCACGATCGGCGCGTTCGCGGTCGTCACGCTGGTGCGCGACGCGGGCGGCGAGGCGACGCATCTGTCCAAGTGGGCCGGGCTCGGGCGGCGTTCGCCCCTGGTGGCCGCGGTCTTCGCCGTCTTTCTGCTCGCCTTCGCCGGTATCCCGCTGACCTCGGGCTTCTCCGGGAAGTTCGCCGTCTTCAAGGCGGCGGCCGACGGCGGCGCGGGCGTGCTGGTGGTGATCGGTGTGATCGCCTCGGCGATCGCCGCGTTCTTCTACATCCGGGTCATCGTGCTGATGTTCTTCAGCGAGCCGAAGCCGGAGGGCCCGACGGTCGCGGTGCCCTCGGCGCTGACGACGACGGCGATCGCGGTCGGCGTCGTGGTCACGCTGGTCCTGGGCGTGGCCCCGCAGTACTTCCTGGATCTGGCGGGCCAGGCGGGCGGGTTCGTGCGGTAGAGCGCCGTCGCTGGACCAAGCCGGCTGCCCGGCACCCGTCGCGGGTGCCGGGCAGCCGCGTTCAGGCGGGCACGATCCGGCCCGTGACCTCGCCGAGGCCGACCCGGGTGCCGTCGGGCCCCGGGGCCCAGGCGGTCAGGGTGACCACGTCGCCGTCCTCCAGGAACGTCCGGTTGCCGTCGGGGAGTTCAAGGGGCTCGGTGCCGTTCCAGGTGAGTTCGAGCAGGGAGCCGCGCTGCTCGCGCTCGGCGCCGCTGACCGTCCCGGACGCGAAGAGGTCGCCCGTACGGAGCGAGGCGCCGTTGACCGTCATATGGGACAGCTGCTGGGCCGCGGTCCAGTACATGGAGGAGAACGGCGGCTCCGAGATGACCCGGCCATTGAGCGAGACGGAGATCCGCAGATCGAAGCCGCCCGGCTCCTCGTCGTCCGCGTCG
Source organism: Streptomyces sp. NPDC051662 (assembly GCF_040681655.1). NCBI lineage: Bacteria > Bacillati > Actinomycetota > Actinomycetes > Kitasatosporales > Streptomycetaceae > Streptomyces > Streptomyces sp. NPDC051662. The sequence continues at coordinate 75,534 of NZ_JBFAZD010000016.1, read as the reverse complement.
TCCAGATAGGGGAGCAGCTCGGCGGTACGGGCCGGGGGCGCCACCCGGGCCGCGTCCAGGGCCTCCAGCGGGGTCACCCACGCCGAGACGGAGGTGGCGAAGGACTTCCCGAGGAACGGGCCGAGCGGTACGTACTCCCACGCCTGGATGTCGCGCGCCGACCAGTCGTTGAGGAGCGACAGCCCGAAGACATGGTCACGGAAGGACGTCTGCTCCACCGGACTGCCCTGCCGCGAGGGCGTCCCGACGACAAAGGCGACCTCCGCCTCGATGTCGAGCTTGATGGAGGGGCCGAAGACCGGCACCGGGTCGGAGGGCGCCTTGCGCTGTCCCGACGGGCGCGTCACATCCGTACCCGAGACGACGATCGTGCCGGCCCTGCCGTGGTAACCGATCGGCAGATGCTTCCAGTTGGCGGGCAGCGCGTCTCCGTCGGGGCGGAAGATCCGGCCCACATTGGTGGCGTGGTGCTCGCTCGCGTAGAAGTCGACATAGTCGGCGATCTCGTACGGCAGATGCAGGGTGACCGAGCCGAGCGGATGGAGCAGGGGCTCTATGTCCGCGCGGTGCGCGGGCACCGTGACCCAGGCGGTGAGGGCCCGGCGGACATCGCGCCAGGCCGTACGGCCCGCCGCCATCAGGGGGTTGAGGCTCGGCCTGGCCAGCAGTGCCGCGTACGGGGAGCCCAGGGCGTGTGCCGCCGCTCCCGCGTCGAGCACATGGTCGCCGATACGGACCCCGAGCCGGCGGCGGTCGGGCTCGTCGGCGGTGGAGAAGACTCCGTACGGGAGGTTGTGCGGGCCGAAGGGATCTCCTTCGGCCGGTTCGAGCGGGCTCTGCTCGGGCATTGGTGCTGCCTCGCTTTCCGGATCGATGCAGGACACGTTACGTCGCTGTTGCCCAGCCGCGGCAGTGGTGAAAAGTCCGTCTTGACCCAATAGGGCGCCGTGTGCCGGGTAGTTCGCGGACCGTACCGGCGGTAGCCCCGATGGCGGACCTGTTCCACCGTCAGATCGCCGCGGCCCGGCCCGCCGCGCCGCCCGTATGTGATCACCCCGTCATGTGTCCGCCGTGCGCGCGGCGCCGTACAGTCACTCAGCCGGTACGGCGGGTATCCGGGCGGCGGCGGGGGACCGGCTCGTCGCTGAGCGGGTGCCGGACGCGCGCGTACGGCCGGGTGCCGGCCGGGTGCCGGCCGGGTGCCGTCCGGGAGGGCGCGTACGTCAGGGTGGATCTTCCCGTACCGGAAGGTGGTGCGGATGGCGGAGGGCATACCGGTCGGTGACCGTGATCTCCGCCGCGTGATGGCCGCTCCCCGTTCGCTCGGGGTTCGGTCACTGTTCCGGACGAAAGCACTACTCATGGTCGTATGGCTGATCCCGAACATACCGGCGGGTCCGGGAAGGCGCCCACGGTGATCGAAAGGCGACCGGATAGGCTGACTTGAGTGGAGTCAGCGACACATCGACAATCCGTGTGATCGTCAGCAGACAGGAGTACCTCTCGTGACCGTCGTCGGGCCGTTCGGGCTGAGCGTGCGGGACCAGGCTCTTGAGGCCGATGTCCAGACCGGGTTGGCGGCTGTCGAGGCGGGACTGCTCGATGCCACCAAGAGCGACGTGCCCTTCATCACGGAGGCTGCCCAGCACCTGGTACGGGCGGGCGGCAAACGCTTCCGGCCCTTGTTGGTCATGCTCGCGTCACAGTTCGGTGATCCGTACGCGCCCGGTGTCGCCCCCGCGGCGGTGGTCGTCGAGCTGACCCATCTCGCGACGCTGTACCACGACGACGTGATGGACGAGGCGGAGGTCCGCCGGGGCGTGGACAGCGCCAACGCCCGCTGGGGCAACTCGGTCGCCGTCCTCACGGGTGACTTTCTCTTCGCGCGCGCGTCGCACATCCTGGCCGATCTGGGGCCCGAGGCGGTACGGATCCAAGCCGAGGCGTTCGAACGGCTGGTGACGGGCCAGATCCTGGAGACGGCGGGTCCGCGCGACGGACGCGACCCGGTCGCGCACTACCTCGATGTGGTGGGCGGCAAGACCGGATCGCTGGTCGCGGTCTCCTGCCGCTTCGGCGCGATGACCTCCGGCGCGGACGAGTCGGTCGTCGACATCCTCACCCAGTACGGGGAGCGCCTCGGCGTCGCCTTCCAGCTCGCGGACGACGTCCTCGACATCGCCAGCGACTCGCACGAGTCGGGCAAGACGCCCGGCAAGGATCTGCGTGAGGGCATCCCCACGCTGCCCGTGCTGCTGCTGCGGGCCCAGGCCGAGGCGTACGGCCGCCCCGACGACCTCGCGCTGGTCGAGCTGCTGGACGGCGATCTGACGGACGACGCGCGGCTCTCGGAGGCGCTGCGGCTGCTGCGCGCGCATCCGGCCCTGGAGCAGGCGCGCAGGGACACGGTGCGGTACGCGCAGGAGGCGCGGGCGACGCTCACGCCGCTGCCCGAGGGGTACGCGAAGTCGGCGCTGATCGAGCTGTGCGACGCGGTGGTCCACCGGGCGGGCTGACGGGGCGTCCGCCCGGCGTGGCGTGCACCTGACGGGGCACGCGCCTGACGGGGCGTCTGTCCGGCGTGGAGTCTGCCCGGCGTGGCGTCTGCCGACGGAGTCCCGAGCTGGAACCCGACCGGCGGAATCCTGTCTTCCCCTAGTGGATGCGGGAAGCATCTCATCGGTATGTCATCCCTGAGCAGTACGGCAAGTTGCGCCCCGGGTCTGACGCTTTGCATGAGGCCGTTTGGTCAGATGGTTAACACCACTCCTGACCAATTCGGGTGAGACTGGCGGCGCGGAGTGGACGAGTGCATGGGACGGAAGGCCGCCGACCACGGAGGTAGGGCACACATGGCACCGAACGACAGCGCACGGATCACCGAGGAGGACAGGGAGCCCGGCGGGGGCCGCCGCAAGGCGGCGCGCTACGCGCTCCCCGCCGCGGTGGCGGTGGTGGCTGCGGCGACCATCGGGCTCGTCCCGGCACTCGCCGCGACCGGAGACCCCGAACTGCCGAAGATCAGCGCGCAGCAACTCATCGAGAAGATCGCCGCGTCGGAGACCGAGCAGCTCTCGGGCTCCGTGAAGATCACCACGGATCTGGGGCTCCCGTCGCTCGGCGGTCTCGGTGACATGGCGGGCGGCGCGCTCGCCGGTGGCAAGGGCGGGCCGGGCGGCTCCGGCCCCACCGACGGCTCGTCCGCGGACCCGAACGCCAAGCTGATGGAGCTCAGCTCCGGCACGCACACGCTGCGGGTCGCGGTGGACGGCCCCGACAAGCAGCGGCTGTCGATCCGCGACACCGCCGCCGAGTACAGCCTGATCCACAACGGCGGCGAGGTCTGGGCGTACGACAGCGCCTCCAACGAGGCGTACCACGCGACCGCCCCAAAGGACGCGGCCAAGGACGGCGAGAAGCAGGCCCCGAAGGACACCCCGAAGGACGCCCTGAAGGACGTCCCGGCGACCCCCAAGGACTTCGCCGAGCAGGCGCTGAAGGCCGCGGGCGACACGACATCCGTGAGCGTCGACGGCACGGCGAAGGTCGCCGGACGCGACGCGTACCAGCTGCTCATCAAGCCCAAGCAGAGCGGTTCGACGGTCGGCTCGATCAAGATCGCGGTCGACGCGGAGACCGGCACCCCGCTGAAGTTCACGCTGTCGCCGAGCAGCGGTGGCAAGGCCGTGGTCGACGTCGGCTTCACCGATGTCGACTTCGCCAAGCCCGCCGCCTCCACGTTCGAGTTCACGCCGCCCAAGGGCGCGAAGGTGACGCAGGGCGACGACAAGGGCGCGGCTGAGCACAAGGGCGACCAGGGCGGAGCCTGGGGGCTGCCCAAGGGCGAGGACGGCGCCAAGGGGGCCGAGGAGCAGAGCGCGCCGAAGGTGATCGGCGAGGGCTGGAACGCCGTCTACGAGCTGGAGACCGGCGCCGGCGCGGGTATCGCGGGCGCGGCCGGTGCGGACGCGGCGAAGTCGGGCGATGTCCCGGCGGAGGCGCGGCAGTTCCTGGACGCGCTGGGTGACAAGGTCACCGGGAAGTTCGGTTCCGGCACGGTCTTCAAGACCCGCCTGATCAACGCCCTGATGACGGACGACGGCAAGGTGTACGTCGGCGCGGTGACACAGGACGCGCTGGTCAAGGCCGCCAACGCGGCGAAGTAACGATCCGGCCGGTCCGGCACGCTCCGCCCCGCCGTACGCTCCGTACGGCGGGGCGGAACGCTGACCGGGGCCGGTCCGTTCTCGTACTGCCGATATGTGAGCGGCGATGTGTGACCGGGGAGGGAGATGACCGCCGTGCTCGATGTGCGCGACGAGATCGATGAGATCGACGAGATCGATGTGATCGAGACGCGTGGACTCACCAAGCGGTTCCGCGGCGGGCAGCTCGCCGTGGACCGGCTCGATCTCGCCGTCCCCGCCGGCAGCGTCTTCGGCTTTCTCGGGCCCAACGGGTCGGGCAAGACGACCACGATCCGGATGCTGATGGGGCTGATCGAGCCGACCGCGGGCTCGGCCTCGCTCCTCGGCCGGCCCATGCCCCGCGCGGCCCGCGCCGTACTTCCCCAGGTCGGCGCGCTGATCGAGGGGCCCGCGCTGTACGGGTACCTGTCGGGCCGGGAGAACCTCGTACGGTACGACTCCGCCGACCCGACGGCCGACCCCCGTACCCGCCGCGCCCGGGTGACCGACGCCCTGGACCGGGTCGGGCTGACCGCCGCCGCGGGCAAGAAGGCGAAGGCGTACTCCCTCGGGATGAAGCAGCGGCTCGGGCTCGCGTCGGCGCTCTTGCGACCGCGCCGGCTGCTGGTGCTCGACGAGCCCACGAACGGTCTGGACCCGCAGGGCATGCGGGAGATCAGGACCCTGGTACGGGAGCTGGCGGCGGACGGCACGACCGTCTTCCTCTCCTCGCATCTCCTCGACGAGATCGAGCAGGTGTGCACGCACGCCGCGGTGATGGCCCAGGGGCGGCTGATCACACAGGGTTCGGTCGCCGAGCTGGCGGCCGGGACCCGGGGCAGGCTGGCCGTCACCACCCCCGACCCCGGCGACGCCGCCCGGGTGCTGAAGGAGCTGGGGGTCACCGATGTGGTCGTGGCGGAGGACCGGGTGAGCGGAGAGCTGCCCACGGGCGGGCCGGAGCCGGTGGACCCCGCCGACCTCAACGCGGCGCTCGTCCGGGCAGGGGTTCGCGTACGCGCCTTCGGCCAGGAGCGCGCCTCGCTGGAGGACGCCTTTGTCGCGCTGACGGGGGAGGGCTTCGATGTCGCGGGCTGAGGCGGGGGCCCCGGAGACGGCGGAAGCGGGACCGGTGAGGCCCGTGGTCCGGGACCGGGAGCGCCGGCTGTGGTGGACCTTCGGGCTGCTGCGCTCCGAGGTGACCACCACCTTCCGGCGCTGGCGGACCCTCGCGCTGCTGGGTGTGCTCGCCGCCGTACCCGTTCTCATCGGGATCGCCGTCAAGATCGAGACGGGCGACGGCGGCGGAATGGGCCGGGGTGGCGGCGCGGACGGGCCCGCGTTCCTGACGCAGATCACCAACAACGGACTGTTCCTGGTCTTCGCCGCGCTCGCCGCGACGCTGCCCGTCTTCCTGCCGATGGCGGTGGGGGTCATCGCGGGTGACGCGATCGCGGGCGAGGCCAACGGCGGGACGCTGCGCTATCTGCTGGTCGCACCGGCCGGGCGTACGAGACTGCTGCTCGCCAAGTACGCGTCCACGCTGGCCTTCTGCCTGGTCGCGACGCTCGTCGTGGCGGCCTCGGCGCTCGCTGTCGGCGCGCTGCTCTTCCCGCTCGGTGATGTCACCACGATCTCGGGCACCCGGATCTCCTTCGGCGACGGGCTGCTGCGGGCCCTGCTGATCGCGTTGGTCGTCGCCGCCTCGCTGGTGGGTCTCGCGGCGCTCGGTCTGTTCATCTCCACCCTGACCAACAGCGGGATCGCGGCGATGGCGGCGACCGTCGGGCTGCTGATCACGGTGCAGATCCTGGACACGATTCCGCAGCTGCACGCGATACAGCCGTATCTCTTCCCGCACTACTGGCTGTCCTTCGCGGATCTGCTGCGCGAGCCGTTCTACTGGGACGACATCGGCAGGAATCTGGGGTTGCAGGCGCTGCACGCGGCGGTGTTCGGCTCGGCGGCCTGGGCGCGCTTCACGGCGAAGGACATCAACGCCTGACGTGCGGCTGCCCGCGTGCGCACAGATTGCAGCACGCGGGCAGCCGCGGTTTTGGGAGGGCGCGGTTTTGGGGTCCCAGGGGTCGCGTTCCCAGGAGTCGCGGGTCTCAGGGGTCGCGTTCCCAGGACGGCTCGCGGTCTAGAAGGTGAGGCGCCAGCTGTCGATGTAGCCGGTGTCCTGGGCGGCCACGTCCTGGACCCGCAGCCTCCAGACGCCGTTCGCGGTCTCGCTCGACGCGTTCACCGTGTACGTGGCGATCACGTTGTCGGCCGAGTCGTTGCCGCTGGAGTCCTTCAGCCGGTAGACCGTCCCGCTCGGGCCGATCAGGTCGATGACCACGTCACCCCGCCAGGTGTGCTTGATGTCCACACCCACCTTGAGCGCGGCGGGCGCGTTGCCCGTACGGCCGGAGACCGTCACCGCCGAGGTGATGGTGGGTCCGTTGTCCGGGATGGTGACATCGTCGACGGTCTCGAAGACCTCGCCCGACGGGCCGGAGGAGTTCGCCGACAGCGTCCACACCGCGTGGGCGGCGGCGTCGCTGTTGCGGTCGAGCGCCGTGTCGTTGATGTTCGCCGTGGTGTCGCAGGAGGAGTGGTAGCAGCGGTCGAAGGCCTGCCCCGAGGTGCCGCCCCACTTCTGCGCCTGCGCGGCGCTCTTGATGTAACCGGCGCCGCTGAAGAGCCCGCCGACCGGGATGCCCACGTTCTTGAACGGCGCGTGGTCCGAGCGGCCGTCGCCCTCGGTCTCGATCTCCGTCGCGACGCCGATGCCCGCGTAGTAGTCCTTGAAGGTCTGCTCGATGGTCGGGTCGTCGTCGTAGACGAAGTAACCGGGGTTCGGGCTGCCGATCATGTCGAAGTTCAGATATCCGCTGATCTTCGCGCGCTCGGCGGTCGGCAGATTGTTCACGTAGTACCGCGAACCGACCAGACCCAGCTCTTCCGCGCCCCACCAGGCGAACCGCAGATGCTTCGCGGGCTGGAGCTGGGCCCGGGAGACGGCGAGCGCGGTCTCCAGGACGGCGGCTGAGCCCGATCCGTTGTCGTTGATCCCGGCGCCCGAGGTGACCGAGTCGAGATGCGAACCGGACATCACGACCTGGTTCGGATCGCCGCCCGGCCAGTCGGCTATCAGGTTGTAGCCGGTGGCGCCGCTGGAGGTGAACTGCTGTACGGAGGTGGTGAACCCGGCCGCGTCCAGCTTGCCCTTGACGTAGTTGACGGAGGCCAGATAGCCGGCGCGGCCATGGGCGCGGTTGCCGCCGTTGGCCGCGGCGATGGACGAGAACTGGGTGAGATGCGCCTTGACATTGGCGAGCGGAATGTCGGGGGCCGCGAGCGCGGCGGGCGCGGTGGACGTGGACTGCGCCGGTCTTGTGGAGACCGGAGGCGCCGCGGGCGTCGCCGACACGGCGGGCGCGGCCGTGGCGAGCAGCCCGACGGCGGCGAGTCCGGCGACCGCGGCAGTGGTGGCGCGGACGGATATTCGGCCGGGTCGGACGGGCCGACCGGGTATGCGATGGGCTCCGGGAACGGAGAGTTTCATGTGGGGGCTCCGGATTCCGTACGGGGACAGGACGGAACGTGCGAGACGCCCCGCGACGGATGGTGGCGCGGGGCGTTGGAGCTGTGCTGGTGCCGTACCGGCGTTGCGCTGGTGCTGATACTGATGCGGAAGCTGTTGGTGCGCTGTGCGTGCTGAATGCTCGGCGAGAGCTTGACTCGCCGTCAAGAGAGAAAACCGGTCAGCGGTGTTCGCTGACCGGACGGGATATCGGGCTTGCTCGGCTGGGGCGTGTCTTCGAAGACCCGCCCTAGGCCACGCAGAACTCGTTGAGTTCGGGGTCGCCCATCACGACCCACTCCCCGCCGGGCTCCTTCACGCGGCGGACCACCGTCGCTCCCAGCCCCTCCAGACGCCCGACCTCGGCCTCCCGCTGCCCGGGGCCGGGGTGCAGGTCGAGATGGATCCGGTTCTTGCCGGTCTTGGCCTCCGGCACGCGCTGGAACAGGATCCGGCGGCCAAGACCCATGCCGCTCTCCTCCTCGTACGGCTCGTCCGGATGGCGGACGGCGGCCAGATCCCGCCAGGCCGGGCGGCCATGCGCTTCCAGGACGTCCGCGTCCGTTACATGGCCGAGGCTCAGCAGCTTCTCGACAAGGACGCTGTGGTCCTCGACGAGATAGCCGAGGGCCGCGGCCCAGAAATCGGCTTGGGCATGCGGATCGGCCGCGTCGATGACGAGTTTCCAGTGCACGGGCTTGGCAGACTGACTCATGTAACCAGTTATATTGGTTACATGAGTCAGTCCGCAACAGGCAGGACGGGCATGCTTCTTCAGCCGCCCGAAGGGGGCCGCCCCTACCGGTTCGACCCGGGCGCGCTCTGCCTGGAGCTGCTGACGACCGGCGGCCCGGGGCTGTACGCGCGGCATGAGGTGCTGCACGACCCCGCGGCGCTGATGGAGTGGGTACGGCGGAGCCGGCTGTCGCCGGGGCTCGAACGGCTGCTGTCGGTACGGCAGGAGGATGTGCGGGACGCCCGTACGGTGCGGGACGCGCTGCTGCGGCTGACCCTGGCCCGCGCCCACGGTGGGGAGTTGGCGGCGGCGGACCTCGCGGTGATCAACACCGCGGCGGCCGAACCCCCGCTCGTCACCCGTATCGCGTCCGACGGGACCCGCGCCTGGGCCCCGGGCGCCACCGGGCCGCGACTGCTGTCGACCGTCGCCCGCGATGTCGTCGAGCTGTTCACCGGACCCTTCGCGGCGCGTGTACGCGAATGCGCCGCGCATGACTGCTACTTGCTCTTCGTCGACACCTCACGGCCGGGCCACCGCCGCTGGTGCGCGATGGAACGGTGCGGGACGCGCGACAAGGTACGGGCCCACCGCGCCCGTACCGACACGGCCTGAGCCGCCTGAGGATGAGGCGCTACGGGGAGACGGGTGTGCCGGTTACCGGGGGCCCGGTTCGCGAGGAGCGGGGGAGGACGCCGGCTCCGTGACCGGGATCGGTTCTCCCACCTGCGCCGAGGGGGAGGCCGAGGCGGCCACGGCCGTCGCCGTCGCCGTCGTTGCCGCCTCCGCCGCCAGGCGCAGCGCCTGTGCCCGGGTACGGCGGGCGTTCCGCAGCGCGTCCCAGGTCAGGATCGCCAGGGCCAGCCAGACCAGCGAGAAGCCCGCCCACCGCTCCGGCGGCATCGCCTCGTGGAAGTACGTGATCCCCAGCACGAACTGGAAGACCGGCGCCAGATACTGGAGCAGGCCCAGCGTCGACAGCGGTACCCGGATCGCCGCCGCGCCGAAGCAGATCAGCGGCAGCGCGGTGACCACGCCCGTCCCGGCGAGCAGGGCCATCTGGCCCGTACCCTCCGAGCCGAAGGTGGCCGAGCCGGACGCGCCCAGCCACACCAGATAGCCGAGCGCGGGCAGGAACAGAACCGCGGTCTCGGCGGCCAGCGACTCCAGGCCGCCGATGTTGATCTTCTTCTTGACCAGGCCGTAGGTCGCGAACGAGAAGGCCAGTACGAGCGAGATCCACGGCGGCTGTCCGTAGCCGACGGCGAGGACGAGCACGGCGGCCAGGGCGATGAACACCGCCGTCCACTGGGCGGGCCGCAGCCGTTCCTTGAGCAGCAGGACGCCCATGGCGATCGTCACCAGCGGATTGATGAAGTAGCCGAGCGAGGCTTCGACGACCCGCCCGGAATTGACCGCCCAGATGTAGAAACCCCAGTTGAGGGAGATGGTGGTGGCGGCCACGGCGATGAGGCCCAGCTTGCGGGGGCTGCGTATCAGCTCCGGTATCCAGCCCCAGCGGCGCAGCACCACCAGCCCGATGGCGACGAACGCCAGCGACCAGACCATCCGGTGGGCCAGGATCTCCATCGCCCCGGCCGGTTCGAGCAGGGGCCAGTAGAGCGGGACCAGTCCCCACATCCCGTAGGCACCGATCCCGTACAGCAGCCCCGCCCGCTGGGCCGGCTGTCCTGCCCGCTGGTCGCCGTCCGCCTTCACTGGCCCTCCCCGCCACAGAAGCGCCGTCCCGGCACGGCGCCCCACGAAGGTAGCGCCGCGCGGGCCGCCATGTCATGTCCGTATCGTCATACGGTCATGACGCGTACGAATGCGCGTGTCAGCCCTTGAGCGCCTCGGCGATCGTGTCGGCGAGCGGGGTGGTGGGGCGGCCGACCAGCCGGGCCAGATCCCCCGTCGTACCGGCGAGCAGCCCGCGCTCGATCCCGTGGTCCACGTCGACCAGGAGGGCGGCCATCGGCTCCGGCATGCCCGAGCCGGTGAGGATTCCGAGCAGCGTCTCGGCCGGCACGTTGTTGTAGGCGATGGTCCTGCCGGTCTGCCGCGACAGCTCCGCCGCGTACTCGCCCACCGACCACGCCGTGTCGCCGCTCAGCTCGTACGCCTTGTTGAGGTGCCCGTCACCGGTCAGTACGGCCGCCGCCGCGGCGGCGTAGTCCGCGCGGGAGGCGGAGGCGATCCTGCCCTCGCCCGCGGCGGCGACGACGGCGTCGTGCTCCAGTACGGGCGCGAGGTTGCCGGTGTAGTTCTCGGTGTACCAGCCGTTGCGCAGGAAGGTGTACGGCAGCCCTGAGTCAAGGATCAGCCGCTCGGTCTCCTTGTGCTCGGCGGCCAGCTGGAGGTCGGCGTCGGGGCCGCCCAGGATGCCGGTGTACGCGAGCTGGGCCACGTCCGCCGCCCGTGCGGCGTCGATGACGGCGGTGTGCTGCGGCACGCGCTGCCCGACCTCGCTGCCGGAGATCAGCAGTACCCGGTCACCGGCCCGGAACGTGTCCGCCAGCGTCTCGGGCCGGCTGTAGTCGGCGACGCGCAGCTCGACTCCGCGCGCCACCAGGCCCGCGGCCTTCTCCTCGTTCCGTACGACGATGGCGATTCCGTCGGCCGGAACGCCGTCGGCCAGCAGGGACTCGACGACCAGTCGGCCGAGGTGTCCGGTGGCTCCGGTGACAACGATGCTCATGGGGGGCTCCAGTTCGGATGGATATGCGCGGATCGGCGCTCTCTGTCACTCTCACCCTAGGGTCGACACTAACCATGCGAAAGTACCCACCTTGAAGTAAGGTACTGGCATGGTGGTAAGTAAGCAGGCGGGAAAGCCGGAGAAGCCGGACGTCACCCCATCCATATGTCCCTCCCGGCTGGTCCTGGAGCATGTCACCAGCCGCTGGGGGGTGCTGGTGCTCAGCGCCCTGCTGGAGCGCTCATACCGCTTCAGCGAACTGCGCAGGGAGATCGGCGGGGTCAGCGAGAAGATGCTCGCCCAGACACTCCAGATCCTGGAGCGTGACGGCTTCGTCCACCGCGACGCCAAGCCCGTGATCCCGCCGCGCGTGGACTACTCGCTGACCGAGCTGGGAAGGGAGGCCGCCGAGTATGTGTCCGAGCTGGGGCGCTGGACGGAACGGCGGCTGGACGACGTGTTCAAGGCCCGCCGGGCATACGACGAGGCCCGGACCTCATAAGAGATCCGGGCCCCAGATTCCAGGCCGGGCCCCGGGGAACGGCGACGCGCCAGGCCCCCGAACCAGCCCTCGCCTAGCCGCCGACGACCGTCCAGGTGTCGCCACCGGCGAGCATCGTGGCCAGATCGCCCTTGCCCTGCCGCTCGACGGCCGCGTCCAGCTGGTCCGACATCAGGGTGTCGTAGACGGGCCGCTCGACGCTGCGCAGCACCCCGATGGGGGTGTGGTGCAGCGTGTCCGGGTCCGCGAGACGTGACAGCGCGAACGCGGTGGTGGGGCTGGCCGCGTGCGCGTCATGGACGAGGATCCGCGACTCGTTCTCGGGCGTGACGGCCACGACCTCCAGGTCACCGGTGGCCGGGTCGCGGACGACACCCTTCTCGCCCTCCACGCCGAAGCGGATCGGCTGCCCGTGCTCCAGCCGGATCACGGCCTCCGCGGCCTTCTCCCTGTCCTTGAGGACCTCGAAGGCGCCGTCGTTGAAGATATTGCAGTTCTGGTAGATCTCCACCAGCGCGGTGCCGGGGTGGTCGGCGGCCTGGCGCAGTACCTCGGTGAGGTGTTTGCGGTCGGAGTCGACCGTACGGGCCACGAACGACGCCTCGGCGCCGATCGCCAGCGACACCGGGTTGAAGGGCGCGTCCAGCGAACCCATCGGGGTCGACTTGGTGATCTTCCCGAGCTCGGAGGTGGGTGAGTACTGGCCCTTCGTCAGCCCGTAGATCCGGTTGTTGAACAGCAGGATCTTGAGGTTGACGTTCCGCCTCAGCGCGTGGATCAGATGGTTGCCGCCGATGGAGAGCGCGTCCCCGTCGCCGGTCACCACCCAGACCGACAGATCGCGGCGCGAGGTCGCCAGCCCGGTGGCGATGGCGGGGGCGCGGCCGTGGATGGAGTGCATCCCGTACGTGTTCATGTAGTACGGGAAGCGCGAGGAGCAGCCGATGCCGGAGACGAAGACGATGTTCTCCTTGGCGAGGCCCAGCTCGGGCATGAAGCCCTGAACCGCGGCCAGCACCGCGTAGTCACCGCAGCCGGGGCACCAGCGGACCTCCTGGTCCGACTTGAAGTCCTTCATGGACTGCTTGGCCTCGGCCTTGGGGACCAGTGTCAGCAACTCGTTCGCATCAGACATCGATGGCCTCCTTGAGGGCCGTGGCCAGCTGCTCGGCCTTGAACGGCATGCCGTTGACCTGGTTGTACGAGTGGGCGTCGACGAGATACTTCGCCCGCAGCAGCGTGGCGAGCTGGCCGAGGTTCATCTCCGGCACGACGACCTTGTCATAACGGCCAAGGATCTCCCCGAGATTGCGCGGGAAGGGGTTGATATGACGCAGATGCGCCTGGGCGATGGGCGTGCCCGCCCTGCGCAGCCGGCGGACCGCGGCGGTGATCGGCCCATAGGTGGAGCCCCAGCCCAGAACCAGCGTGCGGGCGCCGTCCGGGTCGTCGACGGTCAGATCGGGGACCTGGATTCCGTCGATCTTGGCCTGGCGGGTGCGCACCATGAAGTCGTGGTTGGCCGGGTCGTACGAGATATTGCCCGTGCCGTCCTGCTTCTCGATCCCGCCGATACGGTGCTCAAGGCCCGGCGTGCCGGGCACCGCCCACGGGCGGGCCAGGGTCTGCGGGTCACGCTTGTACGGCCAGAACACCTCGGTGCCGTCGGCCAGCTCGTGGTTGGGTCCGGTCGCGAACCGCACCCGCAGATCGGGCAGTTCGTCCGTCTCCGGGATCCGCCAGGGCTCGGAGCCATTGGCGAGATAGCCGTCGGAGAGCAGGAAGACCGGGGTCCGGTAGGTCAGCGCGATCCGCGCGGCCTCCATGGCGGCGTCGAAGCAGTCCGCCGGGGTCTGCGGCGCGACCACCGGCACCGGGGCCTCGCCATTGCGCCCGTACATCGCCTGGAGCAGATCCGCCTGCTCGGTCTTGGTCGGCAGCCCGGTGGAGGGACCGCCGCGCTGGATGGCGACGACCAGCAGCGGCAGCTCCAGCGAGACCGCCAGACCGATGGTCTCCGACTTGAGCGCCACACCCGGGCCCGAGGTGGTGGTGACGGCGAGGGACCCGCCGAACGCCGCGCCGAGCGCCGCGCCGATGGCCGCGATCTCGTCCTCGGCCTGGAAGGTCCGTACGCCGAAGTTCTTGTGCCGGGACAGCTCGTGCAGGATGTCCGAGGCCGGGGTGATCGGGTACGAGCCGAGGTAGAGCGGCAGGTCCGCCTGGTGACCGGCGGCGATCAGGCCGTACGCCAGCGCCAGGTTCCCGGAGATATTGCGGTACGTGCCGGTCGGGAAGGCGGCACCGGCCGGGGCGACCTCGTAGGAGACCGCGAAGTCCTCGGTGGTCTCCCCGAAGTTCCAGCCGGCCCGGAACGCGGCGACATTGGCCTCCGCGATCTCCGGCTTCTTGGCGAACTTGGCCCGCAGGAACCTCTCGGTGCCCTCCGTCGGCCGGTGGTACATCCAGGAGAGCAGCCCGAGCGCGAACATGTTCTTGGAGCGCTCGGCCTCCTTGCGGGAGAGACCGAACTCCTTGAGCGCCTCGATGGTCAGCGTCGTCAGCGGCACCGGGTGCACCTGGTAGCCGTCGAGCGAGCCGTCCTCAAGCGGTGAGGTCAGATAGCCGACCTTGGCCATCGGCCGCTTGGTGAACTCATCGGTGTTCACGATGATTTCCGCCCCGCGCGGCACATCGCCGATATTCGCCTTCAGCGCGGCCGGGTTCATGGCCACGAGCACATTGGGCGCGTCGCCCGGGGTGAGGATGTCGTGGTCGGCGAAGTGCAGTTGGAACGAGGAGACGCCCGGCAGCGTCCCTGCGGGAGCCCGGATCTCGGCCGGGAAGTTCGGCAGCGTCGACAGGTCGTTCCCGAACGACGCCGTCTCGGAGGTGAACCGGTCACCTGTCAGCTGCATCCCGTCACCCGAGTCACCCGCGAAACGGATGATGACCCGGTCCAGTCGACGGACTTCCTTCTCGCCTGCGCCCTCCTGTCCGGACGCGGGGGCGCGCTGGTCACCGACGGCGCGATCGCTCTCACTCGCGTCGCTGGCCCCATCGGCCTGCTCGGCTGGGCTACTGACCTGGCTGGTCACTGAACTGGACCTCCCTCGGGCGGCGGCTCGGGACCGACCGGCCGCCCGGCAGTCCCGAAGGCCACCCTACGTCGGTAAGGGTCGCCTTCCCTTGACCGATCGAATGATGGACGCCAGTTTGAGACGCTCTCTCGCGCAAATTTGTCATACTTTGCCCACCCCCGATGGGATTCGTGAAGGTCGTTCCGCTCTCATCCTTTGGTTCTAGGGCTTTCGTCCCACCCCGCACCCCGCGTATGCGACTGACGGAGCGACAGTCAGGGTGTTCCCCGGTCAGGACCGCAGATACGTCAGGACGGCCAGCACCCGGCGGTGATCCCCATCACTAGGGGAAAGCCCAAGCTTCAGAAAGATATTGCTGACATGTTTCTCGACCGCGCCGTCGCTCACGACCAGCTGCTTGGCGACCGCCGAGTTCGTCCGCCCCTCGGCCATCAGCCCGAGGACCTCACGCTCGCGGGGCGTCAGCCCCGCCAGCACGTCCTGCTTGCGGCTCCGGCCCAGCAGCTGCGCCACCACCTCGGGGTCCAGCGCGGTCCCGCCCCTGGCCACCCGTACGACGGCGTCCACGAACTCCCTGACCTCGGCCACCCGGTCCTTGAGCAGATACCCCACGCCCCGGCTGCTGCCGGCCAGCAGCTCGGTGGCGTACTGCTCCTCGACATACTGCGAGAGCACCAGCACCCCGATCCCCGGATGGTCCCGGCGCAGCCGCACGGCCGCCCGTACCCCCTCGTCGGTGTGGGTCGGCGGCATCCGTACGTCCGCGACCACCACATCCGGCAGCGCGCCCTCGTTCGCCAGATCACCCACGGTCTTGATGAGCGCTTCCCCGTCACCGACACCGGCGACGACATCGTGGCCGCGGTCGGTCAGCAGCCGGGTCAGGCCCTCCCGAAGCAGCACTGAGTCCTCGGCGATGACGACCCGCACTCTGTCTTCCACGATGATGCAGCCCCCATTGGTGAGATCTGTCCCCTGTGCCCTCCAGCATCCCAGTATTCGTATCGCCCCGCGCACACCCGGCGGGAAAAGGGCCTACCGCCTGGCGAGAGCCTTCCGGGCGGGGGCACCTGGAAGGCAGCTCGCGCTGCCGTACGAGGCCGCGCTGTACGGGGTCGCGCCGTAGGAGGTCGCGCCGTGCGAGGTCAGGTCTTGCGGGGTCACGCCGTGCGGGGTCGCGCCGTGTGAGGTCAGGTCTTGCGGGGTCGCGCCGTGCGGGGTCGCGCCGTACGGCGCTCCATGAGCGTCAGCCCCGCCAGGGCAGCTCCGCCGTCACCATCGTCGGACCGCCGGCCGGGGAGTCGATGACCAGGATCCCGTCCACCGCGTCCAGCCGCTCCGTCAGCCCGGCGAGCCCGCTGCCCGCCGTCGCGTCCGCCCCGCCCCTGCCGTCATCCGTGACCTGAAGCATCAGCCGGTCCTGCGTCTGCCACACCTCCACCGTCGCCCGGCTCGCCCTGGCGTGCTTGCTGACGTTCTGCAGCAGCTCGGAGACCGTGAAGTAGGCGATGCCCTCGATCGCGGCGGCCGGCCGGTAGGGGAGATCGACCTCCACCGTCACCGGGACCGTGCAGCGCGAGGCCACGGCGGACAGCGCCGCGTCCAGCCCCCGGTCGGTGAGGACGGCCGGGTGGATGCCGCGTGCCAGATCGCGCAGCTCCTGGAGCGCCGTCTTCACCTCGCCGTGCGCCTCGCCGACCATGCGCGCCGCGGCCTCCGGGTCCTCCGCCAGCTTCTCCTTCGCCAGCCCCAGATCCATGGCCAGGGCCACCAGCCTCGCCTGCGCGCCGTCGTGCAGATCCCGCTCGATACGGCGCAGATCGGCCGCTGCCGTGTCGACCACCACTCCCCGGTCCGACTCCAGCTCCGAGACCCGGGTGGCCAGCCGGGACGGGCCGAGCAGCCCCATCACCAGCAGCCGGTCCACGGTCGCCAGGCCGCGTATCAGCCAGGGGCAGAAGAGCACCAGCACCAGCCCCACCACCGAGGTGGCGGCTAGCTCGAACGGCGTGTCCAGGAAGAAGCCGTCCCCCGTGCCGTCGCTGTAGACCGCGATTCCCGACTGGTCGAGATGGCTGGGGAACACCCAATGCCACAGCGGATACGCGAACAGCCCCCAGGCCACGGACCAGAACGTCAGGGACACCACGAACGCGAACACCGCCCACGGGAAATGCAGGATCGCGTAGAGCAGATGGCGCCAGGACGCCCCGCTCTTCAGCACCGCGCCGACCCAGGACATCAGCCCGCTCTTCGCGCCACGGGCCGGTACCGGATCCGGCACATCGAGCCCGAGCAGCGCCCGCGCCCGCGCCCGCTCCATCATCCCGAAGCCGCGGCAGCCGGCCAGCCCCAGCGCCAGCACCGGCACCCCGAGGAAGGTGACCAGCAGCCCCGCCCCGAGCGCGATCGTCGTTATCGCGTAGGAGAACAGCACCGCGCTGATGGGCAGGCTGAGCAGCAGATAACCGAACTCGCGCCAGGTGCGACCCTCGACCGGGGCGCGCAGGGCCGGCGGAAGGAAGTGGGGCCGCGGCTGCGATCCATAATCCAAGGCCATGGGTGTGGTCCGTTCTGCGAGCGGGCTGGGGGAGAGCGGGGTGCGTGCTTCCATGTCCTCCATGCTCCCGGGGCCGGAGCGCCCGCACCATGAGGCCGGTCTCCGTCTTTCCCTGGGGTTTTCCCCACCCCCGAGGTGTGGGTCGTGCCCCGCCCGGGCGCCCCTCGGGCCCCGGGCCGTGCTCAGCCCTTACCGCGCCGCCGCCACGGCAGCTCCGCCGTGACGATCGTCGGCCCGCCGGCCGGGGATTCGAGGACGAACAGACCGTCGACCGCGTCGAGCCGCTCGGACAGCCCGGACATGCCCGTACCGCCGTCCAGCCGCGCGCCGCCGCGCCCGTCGTCCTGCACCTGGATCAGCAGCCGGTCGTCCCGCCGCCACACATCCACCGCCGCCATCCGCGCCTCGCTGTGCTTGCTGACGTTCTGCAACAGCTCGGAGACCGTGAAGTACGCGATGCCCTCGATCGCCTCGGCCGGCCGCTCGTCCAGATCCACGGTGACCTTCACCGGGACCGTGCAGCGGGAGGCGACGGACGAGAGCGCCGCGTCCAGCCCGCGGTCGGTGAGGACGGCCGGGTGGATGCCGCGTGCCAGATCGCGCAGCTCCTGGAGCGCCAGCTTCACCTCGCCGTGGGCCTCGTCCACCATGCTCGCCGCCGCCTCCGGATCCTCCAGCAGCTTCTCCTTGGCGAGGCCGAGCCCCATGGCCAGGGCTACCAGCCGGGCCTGTGCGCCGTCGTGCAGATCGCGTTCGATACGGCGCAGATCGGCGGCGGCCGTGTCGACCACCACCCCCCGGTCCGACTCCAGCTCCGCGATCCGCCGCTCCAGCTCGTCGGAGGGCGAGAGCAGCGTCCGCACCATCGCCCGGTCGGCATTGGTGAGCCCGCGCGCCACATAGGGGAGGACCGGCCAGAACACGAAGAGACCGGCGAGCGTGACGCCGAACGTCAGCACGCCCCAGGGCAGCCGGATGAACTCGTACAGCACGGTCCGCCAGGCCACCGGATCCTTCAGCCCGGCCCATATCCGGCCGAGCAGCCCGTCGGGGCGCCGTCCGGGGCCGTGCAGCGGGCTCGGCTCGTCGATCCGTACCCCGAGCAGCGCGCGCGCCCGCGCCCGCTCGGCCCGGCCGAGCAGCCGCGCCCCCGCGAGCCCGCAGACCAGCCACGGCAGCCCGATCAACGTCACCGAAAGCCCCGCACCCGTGGAGACCGTGAACACCACATAGACAAAACCGACCAGGGAAGCCGGAAGGTTCAGCAGGAGATGCGCGATCTCCTTCCAGGTGTGCCGGTCGAACGCGAAGCGCACGGGTGGCGGACGGTCGTCGTCGGGGAGGCTGCTGCTCATGGTCATAAGCACCAAGCCTGCACGGAGCGGATGGCGCGCGCCATGGGGTAGCTGGGCCAGCCGAAGTAGGGATAACCCCACTAAGCGGGACGCGGCTGCTTACCAAGTCTTTAACAGGGCCTAGACTCCCGTCCGTACAGATCGTCGAAGAAGCCGCTACGAGGTCAGGGAGCGAGGGGCGGACGTGTCGCAACCGACCGTTCTCGCGTCGGACTACTTCCAGAGCTATTCGGTGGTCGGACTGCTCGCGGTCGTCGGCGTGCTGTTCGTCGCCGTCGCCTTCGGGGCGGGCCGGCTGCTGCGGCCGGTGGTGCCGACGCCGGAGAAACTGCTCACCTATGAATGTGGTGTGGACCCGGTGGGCGAGGGCTGGGCACACACCCAGGTCCGCTACTACGTCTATGCGTTCCTCTATGTGATCTTCGCCGTCGACTCGATCTTCCTGTTCCCCTGGGCGACCGTCTTCGCCGCCCCCGGATACGGCGCCACGACGCTGGTCGAGATGTTCATCTTCCTCGGCTTCCTGGCCGTAGGACTGCTCTACGCATGGAAGAAGGGCGTCCTGGAATGGACGTGACCCCCACTCCCGCTCCCGAATTCCTGCCGACGGTGTCCGCCGACGGTCCCGCCGGGACCGAAGCCGGTACCGGGACCGGAGCCGGAATCGGGCTCGGCACCGGAGACACGAGCGGAACCGGCGAGGCGAGCGGAAGCGGAAAGCGGCTCGGTGTGCTCTCCCGGCTGGCCCCGCAGCCCATGAAGGTGGTCCTCAACTGGGGCCGCCGCTACAGCCTCTGGGTCTTCAACTTCGGACTCGCCTGCTGCGCCATCGAGTTCATCGCCGCCTCCATGGCCCGGCACGACTTCATCCGGCTCGGGGTGATCCCCTTCGCCCCGGGACCGCGCCAGGCCGATCTGATGGTCGTCTCCGGCACCGTCACGGACAAGATGGCACCCGCCGTGAAGCGGCTGTACGAGCAGATGCCCGAGCCCAAGTACGTGATCTCCTTCGGCGCCTGCTCCAACTGCGGTGGCCCCTACTGGGACTCCTACTCCGTGACGAAGGGCGTCGACCAGATCATCCCGGTCGACGTCTACGTACCGGGCTGCCCGCCCCGCCCCGAGGCGCTGCTCCAGGGCATCCTGAAACTCCAGGAGAAGATCGCGCGCGAATCGCTCGGCGAACGCTACGCCTCGGCAGGACGGCCCTCGGCCGCCGCGCTGCGCAGCGGACTGGTCACGCCGCCGCCACCGCCGACGCCGGGGGAGAGCGCCTCGTGAACGCATACGACCGGCTGCCGGACGCCGCCGCCGAGATCTTCGGCGAGGGGGCCACGGCCGAGCGGACATACGACCTGCTGACGGTCGATGTCCCCGCCGAGTCCTGGATCCCCGCTCTCGAAACCGCCCGCGACCAGCTGGGCTGCACCTACTTCGACTGGCTGAGCGCGGTCGACGAGCCGGGCACCGGCTTCCGCGTCTGCGCCCATGTCGCCGCCCTGGAGGGCGGTACGGTCCGCCGGCTGCTCGTCCGTACGACCGTCCCGCACGACGCGGCCGTCCTGCCCACGGCCATCGGCGTCTACGCGGGCGCGGGCTGGCACGAGCGCGAGACGCACGAGATGTTCGGCGTCTCCTTCTCCGGCCACCCCCATCTCGTTCCCCTTCTTCTTCCCGAGGAGTTCGAGGGGCACCCGCTGCGCAAGGACTTCGTCCTGGCGGCCCGGGTCGTCAAGGCATGGCCGGGTGCGAAGGAGCCGGGGGAGTCCGAGCACGGCGGCCCCAAGCGGCGCCAGATGCTCCCGCCCGGTGTGCCCGACCCGAACGAGTGGGGTCCCCTCAAGGGCCAGTTGCCCCCGGCCCCGGCCCGACCCGCCCGCGGGGCACGCGCCGCGGGTGCCGGTGGCGCGGGTGCCGGTGGTGCGGCGGGCGACCGCCCGGCGCGCCGCGCGCGCAGCGTCACGCAGGGCTCGGCGAGCCAGCGGCCGGAGGGTACGACCCCGGACGCGCCATGGCGTAAACCCCCTCCGGCCGAGAGCCCCGAGAGCCCCGAGAGCCCCGCACCTGAAGGTCCCGCACCCGAAGGTCCCAAGCCCGAAGGTCCCAAGCCCGAAAGCCCCCAGAGCGAGGGCCCCGAGAGCGACCGCCGCCCCGAAGGAGACGCGTGAACGACGTACTCGACGTCGCCCTCCGGCTGATCGTCGTCTTCGCCGTGTTCCTGGTCGTTCCCCTCGTCGTCGGTCAGACCGAGCACAAGGTGATGGCCCATATGCAGGGCCGTCTCGGCCCCATGCACGCGGGCGGTTTCCACGGCTGGGCCCAGCTCGTCGCGGACGGGGTGAAGTTCGCGCAGAAGGAGGATGTGGTCCCGGCCAACGCCGACCGCCGTATCTTCCAACTCGCCCCGGCCGTCGCCCTTCTCCCGTACCTCCTCGTGCTGGTCGCGATCCCCATCGGTCCGAGCGAGGGCGCGGTCGGCCAGGTCGTC
The DNA here is from genome assembly GCF_040681655.1 of Streptomyces sp. NPDC051662. NCBI lineage: Bacteria > Bacillati > Actinomycetota > Actinomycetes > Kitasatosporales > Streptomycetaceae > Streptomyces > Streptomyces sp. NPDC051662. Next base: position 54,336 of record NZ_JBFAZD010000016.1, on the reverse strand, counting down.
GACGCGGGCATCTTCTTCGTGCTCGCCGTGATGGGCATCGGGGTGCTCGGCTCGCTCATGGCGGGCTGGGCCTCGGCCAACAAGTTCTCCCTTCTCGGCGGTCTGCGTACGGCCGCACAACTGCTCGCGTACGAGCTGCCGATGCTGCTCGCCGCCGCCTCCGTCGCCATGGCGGCCGGTACCGTCTCCCTGCCCGGCATCCTCAACGCCTTCGAGTGGTGGTGGCTGCCCTGGCAGATCGTCGGCGCCCTGGTCTTCTTCGTCGCCGGTCTCGCGGAACTCCAGCGCCCGCCCTTCGACATGCCGGTCGCCGACTCCGAGATCATCTTCGGCGCCTACACCGAATACACGGGCCTGCGCTTCGCGCTCTTCCTGCTCGCCGAGTACGCGGGCATCGTCGTCCTCTGCGGACTGACCACCGTCCTCTTCCTCGGCGGCTGGCACGGCCCGCTCGGGGACGACGGACTCGGCTGGGTCTGGACGCTCCTCAAGACGGCTGTGCTCGCGTTCGTCATCATCTGGCTGCGGGTGAGCTACCCGCGACTGCGTGAGGACCAGTTGCAGAAGCTCGCCTGGACCGTTCTCATCCCGCTCGCTCTCGCGCAGATCGCGCTCACCGGCATCGTGAAGGTGGCGATCAACTAGTGGCCCCCTCGTTTCCCGGCTCCGGTCTGGCCAAGGGCCTGGCCGTCACCCTGCGGACGATGACCAGGAAGACCGTCACCCACCAGTACCCCGAAGCACAGCCCGAACTCCCGCCCCGCACCCGTGGCGTGATCGGACTGTTCGAGGAGAACTGCACGGTCTGCATGCTCTGCGCCCGTGAGTGCCCCGACTGGTGCATCTATATCGACTCCCACAAGGAGACGGTCCCGGCCGCCGTCCCCGGAGGGCGCGAACGCAGCCGTAATGTCCTCGACCGGTTCGCCATCGACTTCGCGCTCTGCATGTACTGCGGTATCTGCATCGAGGTCTGTCCTTTCGACGCACTCTTCTGGTCACCGGAGTTCGAGTACTCGGAGACGGACATCCGTGACCTCACCCACGAGCGGGACAAGCTCCGCGAGTGGATGTGGACGGTGCCCGCGCCGCCCGCCCTCGACCCGGCGGCCGAGGAGCCGAAGGAGCTCGGCGCCGCCCGCAAGACCGTCGAGAAGCTCGCCACGGCGGCGCAGCGGGAACGGGAACAGGAGGCGGGCGAGTGAGCCCCGCAGCGCACGGCTTCCTGTCACCCAGCGGTGTCGAGATCGCTTTTCTCCTCGTCGGTCTGGTCACCTTCGGCGCGGCCCTCGTCACCGTCACGACCAAACAGCTGGTCCACGCCGCCCTCTGGCTGGTCGTCACGCTCGGCGGCCTGGCCGTCGAATATCTGCTGCTCACGGCGGAGTTCATCGCCTGGGTGCAGGTCCTGATCTATCTCGGTTCCGTGGTGGTCCTCCTTCTCTTCGGGCTGATGCTCACCAAGGCGCCCATCGGCCGCTCCCCGGACGCCGATTCGGGCAACCGCCCGGTCGCCCTCGCGGTGGCCGTCGTCGCGGCCGTATCCCTGGTCTGGGTGGTCGTCGACGCGTTCCGTACGACCTGGATCGACCTGGACGGGCCGGCCCAGGGCTCCACGGAGGTGACCGGCCACTTCCTGTTCCGCAACTGGGTGCTGCCCTTCGAGGCGCTCTCCGTGCTCCTGCTGGCCGCACTCGTCGGCGCGATCGTCCTCTCCCGTAAGCGCGCGGCCGCCACCAAGAACAGCCGTAGCGGTAGCGACGCCGCCAAGAACGGCCGTAGCGGTAACGGCCGTAGCGGTAAGGAGCAGCGCTGATGCATCTCGCCTATCCCGCCGTGCTCGCGGCCCTGCTGTTTTCCACCGGGCTGTACGGAGTGCTCGCGCGGCGCAACGCGATCCTCGTCCTGATGTCCGTCGAGCTGATGCTCAACGCCGTCAACCTCAATCTGGTCGCCTTCGACGTCTGGCTCCGCGACACCCTGCACGCCGGCCAGGCCCTCACCCTCTTCGTCATCGCCATCGCCGCCGCGGAGATCGGCATCGGCCTGGCGATCGTCCTGATGGTCTACCGCAACCGCGGTACCTCGGACATCGACAGGCTCCGCGACACCGCGGAAGGCCCCGGGGGTCCCGACACCCCGGAGGGCGCCGGACCGGAAGCGACCGACGCCACCCCGGCGCAGAAGGCTGAGGCCACCGCGTGACCACCACGACCCTCGCCGTTCTCGTCCCCCTCCTGCCCTTCCTGGGCGCCGTCGCCGGGCTGCTGCTCGGCCGTGTCTCACCCGGGTTCGTACGCCCGCTGGCCGTTCTGCCGACCCTGGCCGCGGCGGGGTTCGCCATCGCCGTGGCCGTACGCCAGGGCGGCGGCGACGGCGACGGAACGCCGCCGCTGGACGCCGCGACCCAGCTCACCCCCACCGGCTCGGTCCCCATCGACCTCGCCCTGCACATCGACGGCTTCGCGGCTCTGGTCGCCGTCCTCGTCGGCGTCGTCGCGTCGTGCGTGCAGATCTACTCGACGGGCTATCTGCGCGGCGACGCGCGCTACCCCTCGTACGCGGCTCTGGTCTCGCTCTTCACCTCCGCCATGCTGCTGGTCGTCTACTCCGGCGATCTGATGGTGCTGCTGGTCGGCTGGGAGATCATGGGCATCTGCTCGTACTTCCTCGTCGGCCACTACTGGGAGACGCCCGAGGCGCGCGCGGCCTCCCTCAAGGCCTTCCTCGTCACCAAACTCGGTGATGTCCCCTTCCTGATCGGGCTGTTCGCGCTCGCCTCCGACGCCGGGACGTTCCGTATCACCGGCGTGCTGAGGACCGTCGCCGACGGTGGCCTCGACCACCCCACCCTGATCGCGCTGCTGCTGCTCGCGGGTGTGGCCGGCAAGTCCGCGCAGTTCCCGCTGCACACCTGGCTGCCCGACGCGATGGCGGGCCCCACACCCGTCTCCGCTCTGATCCACGCGGCGACGATGGTCGCCGCCGGTATCTACTTCGTGGCCCGGCTCCTTCCTGTCTTCGCCGCCTCGGCCGCCGCCCTGGTGGTGCTCGCCGTGATGGCCGCGATCACGATGGTCGGCTCGGCGCTCGCCGCCCTCGCGCAGGACGACATCAAGCGGGTACTCGCCTACTCGACCATCGGCCAACTCGGCTATATGTCCGGCGCTCTGGCCGTGGGTGACCGTGGCGCCGCCGTCTTCCATCTCATCGCGCACGGCGCGTTCAAGGCACTCCTCTTCCTCGGCGCCGGCGTGATCATCCATGCCGCCGGCACCAACTCACTGGCCGCCATGTCCCGGATGCGCGGCCTCTCCCAGCGCATCCCGGACGCCTACTGGACGGTGACCGTCGCCCTGCTCGCGCTCGCCGCGATCCCTCCCTTCGCCGGCTTCTTCTCCAAGGAATCCGTCCTCGTCGCCGCCGAGCACACGGCTTTCGGCGAATCCGGCGGCGCCGCCCCCGGAGCGGCGGGCTGGACCGTACTGCTCGCCGGACTGCTCACCGCCCTCCTCACCGCCGCCTACGCGGCCCGCCTCTGGCTGCTGACCTTCCGCGGCCGGGGCTCCGAGGTCCCGGACTACGGCAAGCAACCCCTCTCCATGAACGCCGTGCTGTGGATCCTGGCCATCCCCACCATCGGCCTCGGCCTGGCCATCGGCTACCTCCCCGGCTGGTTCGACGGCCAGGGCCTCGCCCCGAACCTCACCACCTCCGTCCTGGGCACGGGCGTCGCGCTGGCCGGCGGTCTGATCACCTACGGCTGCTGGCGGCACACCTCCGCACTGGCCGCCCGCACCCCGATCGGGGCCGTCGTCCCCCACCCCGACACGGAGCCCGCCCTCGCGGAGAGGGAAGCCATCGAGATCCACACCCGGGTGTACGGCTCCATCGCGGGCGCCCCCGACCCCGCGGACCCCGCACGCCTCCTGCTGGGGCCGCTCCACCGCCACGCGGCGGCCGGCTTCCATCTCGACGCCGTCTACCACCGGCTGTTCGTACGCCCCGTCCTGGCGGCCGCCCAGCTGGTCCGCTTCCTCGACCGCGAGGTCGTCGACACATACGTACGCGCCGCGGGCACCGGCACCGGCTGGCTCGGCGCCGCCGTACGCCGTGCCCAGACCGGAAACGTGCAGACCTACCTCAGCGCCCTGCTGGCCGGCTCCGTCGTCCTGGCGATCGCCGCCGTACTCGTCGCCGCCGGAGCGTGAGCCGTGATCGATATCAGTGAATCCGTGATGCAGTTCCTTCTTGCGTTGATCGTCGTCGGGCCGCTCATCGGGGCCGTCGCGGCGCTCCTCCCGGCCCCGCCCGGACTTCGGGGCACAAGCCCCGACCAGGCCGTGCTGCGCCACGGCGTGACCGTGACCGGCGCGATCCTCGTCGCCGCGATCGTCCTGGCCCTCGGCTTCGACCATGACCAGCCGTCAAAGATGCAGGCCACGACGGACATCAGCTGGATCGCGGCACTCGACGTCCGGATCCACCTCGGTGTCGACGGCATTTCCCTCCCCCTTCTGGTCCTGACCGCGCTGCTGACCTTCCTCTGCGCGCTCTACAGCTACTTCCGGATGCCCAAGGGCCCCTCGCCCAAGGGATTCGTCGCCCTGCTGCTCGTGCTGGAGTCCGGCACGCTCGCGACCTTCGCCGTTCTCGACCTCGTGCTCTTCTTCCTGGCCTTCGAGATGGTGCTGATCCCGATGTACTTCCTCATCGCCCGCTGGGGCGGCTCGGAAGGCGTCACCGGCGGCAGGCAGGCCGCCGCCTGGAAGTTCATCCTCTACACGCTGCTCGGCTCCGTGGTCATGCTGCTCGGCCTGCTGCTGATCGGGCTCAACGCGGGCACATTCGACATGGTGGCACTCGCCACTGACAACGGCCGTGGGCTCAGCACATCCGTGCAGCTCATCGCCGTTCTGGCGATCGGCATCGGCCTCGCGGTCAAGACCCCGATGTGGCCGCTGCACAGCTGGCTGCCCGACGCCCACACCGCCGCCCCGACCGTCGGCTCGGTGCTCCTCGCCGGCGTGCTGCTCAAGATGGGTACGTACGGCTTCGTCCGGATCATCCTGCCCATCGCCCCCGACGGCATGCGGACCTTCGCGCCGTATCTCGCGGCCTTCGCGGTCGTGGGCATCATCTACGGCTCCCTGGCCTGTCTCGCGCTGGCCAAGCAGGGCGCGGGCGGCGATCTCAAACGGCTGATCGCCTACTCGTCCGTCGGCCACATGGGCTTCGTCCTGCTCGGCATCGCGACCATGACACCCACCGGCGTCAACGGCGCGCTCTTCGCCAACATCGCCCACGGCCTCATCACCGGCCTGCTGTTCTTCCTGGTCGGCGCGGTCAAGGAGCGGTACGGCAGCGCCGACCTCGACACCCTCGCCGGAGCCACCGGCGCCGCGCTCTACGGCCGCGCCCCCCGCCTCGGCGGTCTGCTCGCGTTCGCGGCCGTCGCCTCCCTCGGCCTGCCCGGCCTCGCCGGATTCTGGGGCGAGATGCTCGCGATGTTCGGGGCCTTCAAGCCGGCGGAGGGGCTGAGCCGCCCCGCCTTCCTCACCTTCATGGTGATCGCGGGCTTCGGCACGCTGCTCACCGCCGCGTATCTGCTGATCGTCGTACGCCGCGTCTGCATGGGCGCGTACCCCCAGGAAGCCTTCCAGGAAGCCCCACAGGAAGCCCGGGAGCAAGCCCCGCAGGAAGGACCGACGAGACCGACGGCGCCGGCGGCGCGCTTCACCGACGTGCAGAACTATGAGTTCGCCGCCTGGACCCCGCTCGTCGCCCTCACCGTCCTCGCCGGACTCTGGCCCGCTGTTCTGCTCGGCCTCACCGACCCCGTCGTGCAGAAGCTCCTCGCAGGAGGCAAGTCGTGACCGTGGCCGCCGAGAGCGCCGCCGGCGCCGCCAGCCTCGTCCAGTCGATCGACTGGCTCGCGATCGCGCCCCCCACCATCACGGCGGCGGTCGCCCTGATCGTGCTGGTCGCCGATCTCTTCGTACCGGAGCATCGCAAGCCGCTCCTCGGTGGTATCGCGATCGCCGGTCTGGTCGCCGCGCTCCTCACCCTTCTCCCGCTGCGCGCCGGCGACCGTTCGACGTTCTGCCTCACCAACGACGCCGACGTCTGCAGCTACACCGCCGACCACTTCGCGCTGGTCATCCAGTTGCTGGTGCTCGGCGGGGCGCTGCTCACCGCGCTGATCTCGCTCCAGGACAGCAGGAAACTCCCCGTAGGGGAGTACTGGTTCCTGCTGCTCGCCTCGGCGGCCGGCGCCGCCCTGCTGCCCGCCTCGCGTGATCTCGCCACCCTGGTCGTCGCCCTCGAAGTGGCGTCGCTGCCCGCGTTCGCGCTCGTCGGACTGCGACGAGGCGACCGGCTCTCCTCCGAGGCCGCGCTGAAGTTCTTCCTCTCGTCGGTGACCGCGACCGCCGTGATGCTGCTGGGCGTCAGCTTCGTGTACGCCGCGACCGGCACCCTCCATCTCACCCGGATCGCCGCGGAACTGGGGCATGTCCCCGGTCAGCTGGACACCCTCGCCAAGGCGGGCGTCGCCCTGACCCTCGTCGGCTTCGCCTTCAAGACGGCCGCCGCACCGTTCCACTTCTGGGTGCCCGACACCTATGTGGGCGCGCCCCTGCCCATCGCCGCGTACCTCTCCGTCGTCGGGAAGGCGGTCGGCTTCTCCGGCCTCATTCTGGTGACCGTCATCGCGTTCCCCTCGTACCGCGAGGTGTGGGGTCCGGTACTCGCGGTCCTCGCCGCGCTCACCATGACCCTCGGCAACGCCGCGGCGATGCGTCAGTCGGCCACCCGCGCGCGGAGCGCGGTACGGCTGCTGGCCTGGTCGTCCGTGGCCCAGGCGGGCTATCTCCTGGTGCCGATCGCCGCCGCGGCGTACGCGGGTGGCGACCGGATCGGGTCGACGGTCGCGTACGCCCTGATGTACGCCGTCGTGAACCTGGGCGCCTTCGCGGTCGTCGCGCTGGTGGCCCGTACGAAGCCGCTGAACCGCCTCTCCGACTACCAGGGCCTCTATGCGCGGCGGCCCCTCGTCGCCCTCGCGATGGGCTTCTTCCTGCTCTGTCTGGCCGGACTGCCGCCGGGCATCATCGGCCTGTTCGCCAAGGTCACGGTCTTCTCGGCGGCCGTCGACGCGGGCCTCGGCTGGCTGGCCGTCGTCATGGCCGTCAATGTGGTGATCGGGCTGTACTACTACCTCCAGTGGACGGCGGTCCTCTTCCGCGCGCCGGAGCCCGAGACCACGAGCGCGGCTCCCGAGACCACGAGCGCGGCTCCGGAGACCGGTACCGGCGTGGCTCCGGAGACCGGGGGCGACGAGGTGGCCATCGGCCGGCCCCCCGCGGCCGTCACCGTCGCCATCGCGCTCACGGCCGCCGCCGCTGTCGCCCTCTCAGGCGCGCCCCAGCTCGTACTGCGCTTTGCCGGTACCGGCCTCTTCTAGCCCGTACCCGAGCGAGCCTCTGAGCCGGTACCGACCCCGCACACCACCGGCCTGTACCACCGGCCCCGCACCACCGCCACCCGGACGGCGTACGCCCCTGTCCGGCGGCACAAGGGAACCCGCGCCGCCCGCCTGGCGTTGACCAGTACGGAAGGGTCCACTGAAGAGTGGAGCAGCACCAGCAAAGGGTTCCCCTGCCGCACCACTTGGAGGGCGTACCGTGCACCGCCGGCACAACGGGCTCAGGACCGCCGTACTCCTCGGGGGACTGTCCGCACTCATCATCGCGATCGGCAGTTTCTTCGGCAGTACGGGCCTGATCGTCGCGCTCGTCGTGGCGATCGGCACGAACGCGTACGCCTACTGGAACAGCGACAAGCTGTCCCTGCGCGCCATGCGGGCGCGCCCCGTCAGCGAATTCGAGGCGCCTCAGCTCTACCGCATCGTCCGTGAGCTCTCGACCGCCGCCCGCCAGCCCATGCCACGGCTCTACATCTCGCCCACACAGGCCCCCAACGCGTTCGCCACCGGCCGTAACCCGCGCAATGCCGCCGTCTGCTGCACGGAAGGCATCCTCCAGATCCTCGACGAGCGCGAGCTGCGCGGAGTCCTCGGCCATGAGCTGAGCCATGTCTACAACAGGGACATCCTGATCTCCTCCGTCGCCGGAGCCCTCGCCTCAGTGGTGATGTTCCTGGTGAACTTCGCCTGGCTGATCCCCTTCGGCCGGTCCGACGACGATGACGGCCCCGGCATCTTCGGCATGCTGCTGATCATGATTCTGGGCCCGCTCGCGGCCTCGGTCATCCAACTCGCGGTGAGCCGCTCGCGGGAGTACGAAGCCGATGCCTCGGGCGCCCAGATCACCGGCGACCCCCTGGCTCTGGCCAGTGCGCTGCGTAAACTGGACGCGGGGACGAAACAGCTCCCGTTGCCTCCCGAGCCGCGTATCGAGACCGCGAGCCACATGATGATCGCGAACCCCTTCCGCCCCGGGGACGGAGTCTCGAAGCTGTTCTCCACGCACCCGCCGATGGCGGAGCGCATCGCCCGACTGGAACAGATGGCAGGTCGCCGCCCATGAAAACAATCCTGAACGTCATATGGCTCGTTCTGTGCGGCTTCTGGATGTGCCTCGGCTATCTGCTGGCAGGCGCGCTGCTCTGTATCACGATCATCGGTATCCCCTTCGGGGTGGCCGCGTTCCGTATCGGCTTCTACGCCCTGTGGCCCTTCGGCTATATGGCCGTCGACCGCCGCGACGCGGGCGCGCCCTCGTGCGTCGGCAATGTGCTGTGGCTGGTTCTCGCGGGCTGGTGGCTCACCCTCGGCCATATCCTCACCGGCATCGCCCTATGCGTCACGATCATCGGAATCCCGCTGGGCCTGGCCAACTTCAAGCTGATTCCCATCTCGCTGGCGCCGCTCGGCAAGGAAATCGTCCCCACCGACCAGCCGTTCGCGGCCCGCTGACCGCTTCCGGGGCCGCTTCCCGGGCTGCTGCCCCTTCGCCGCGGTCATGCCCCCGGCACCGCCGCCGGCTTCCTGTGCGTACGCCATGAACTTCCGGCGGTCCCGCCTCCAGGTGCAACCGCCACCCGCCCGTACGGCGTCTTCCGGGGCAAGACCGTACGAAAGGCAGGTTCATGGCATGGGTGTCATCAGCTGGATCATTCTAGGACTTCTCGCCGGAGCCGCCGCCAAGATTCTGCTCCCCGGCCGGGACCCGGGCGGACTGATCGGTACGACCCTCATCGGTATCGCGGGAGCCTTCATCGGCGGCTGGATCTCGGCCCGTTGGCTCGACCATCCCATCAGCAACGAGTTCTACGACGGGGCGACCTGGATATCGGCGATCGGCGGCGCTCTTGTGCTGCTCGTTCTCTACCGGCTGATTTTCGGCCACTCCCGCGCCCGCTGAGCCCCCGCGCAAGCTGACCTCGCGCCCGCCGACCCCGGCTGCACGAGGACGACTGCACAAGGACGACTGCACAAGGACGACTGCACGAGGACGGCTACACGAGGCCGGTCTCGCGCAGGGTGATGTTCAACCGCCCGGCACCCAGCCCCGTGGCCGGGTCCGCCGTATCCGGATAGACCTTGGGCACCCCGTGGTACGCGTACCGCGAAGGGCCGCCGAAGACGAAGAGGTCCCCGGAGGACAGTTCGACGTCCGTGTACGGCTGCCCCCGGCCCTCCGTATTGCCGAAGCGGAAGACACAGCGGTCACCAATGCTCAAGGACACCACCGGCGCCCCGGACTTCTCGTCCTTGTCCTGGTGCATCCCCATCTTCGCGCCGCCCTCATAGAAGTTGATCAGCGCGGTGTCCGGGGTGTACGCCGCACCGGCCGCCGGATCGCCGTACGCCTCGACCAGCGCCTCCCGCCCCAACGCGACCAGCCAGTCCGGGAACTCCGCGACCCGCGCGCCATTCACATCACCGGCCGTACGGGTATACGCGTACGGCTGCCAGTGCCAGCCCACGCAGACCGTCTGTACGGACATCACACCGCCGCTCGGCAGCACCGTGTGCCGGATCGGCACCGGCCCCCGTGCCCAGCCCCGGCAGGCGTCCACCAGCTCCCGCTGCCGCTCCTCGGACAGCCACGAGGGAACGTGCACGGCGCCGGGCGCGACGACGGCTCGCGGCCTCGGGAACAGTTCCCCGCTCATCGCACCAGCGCGCCCTCCAGGCCGAGGAGCCGCTCCTTACGGTCCATGCCGCCCGCGTACCCGCGCAGCGCCCCGTCCGCGCCGATCACCCGATGACACGGCCGTACGACAAGCAGCGGATTCCGTCCGATCGCGGTCCCCACGGCGCGCACCCCGGCCCCGGCGGAGCCGACCTGCCCGGCGATCTGCCCGTACGTCACGGTCTCGCCGTACGGAATGGCGTCCACCGCCTGCCAGACCCGCCGCTGGAAGTCCGTACCGCTGTCCGCGTACTCGATCCGGAACCGCGTCAGCGTCCCCTCGAAGTACGCCCTGAGCTGCCCGGCGATCTCCTCGAACGCCTCCGGCGCCCGGACCCAACCGTCCTGGACGACGGCCGCGCCCTTCTGCCCCGGCACGGAGAGCGAGGCGAGCGCGACGCCGCCCTTCGCGGTGGCGGACCGCTCGCCGACGAGCAGCAGTTCGCCCAGCGGGCTGTCGATCGTCGTGTACATGGTCCCGGTCATCACTCGGTCCTCTCCTCGCAGAGCGTTCAGCTGTCCACGAGCCGCGTTCGGTGGCCGCTTTCAGCTGCTACGAGTAACGAGTCTCCGCCGCCCGATCCGCCGAAGCTGGCGGGATTCGGACATCACGCCCGACCACATCACGCCCGACCGGTGACGGCCGGGGCGGGCACGGAGCGCCCGCCCCGCGCCGCCCACCTCTCCGGTCGGTCCCGCGTCACCGGTAGTTCACGAACTGGAGCGCGAAGTCGAAGTCCTGCCCCTTCAGCAGGGAGATCACGGTCTGCAGGTCGTCACGGCTCTTCGAGCTGACCCGCAGCTCGTCGCCCTGCACCTGCGCCTTGACGCCCTTGGGGCCCTCATCGCGGATGATCTTCGCGACCTTCTTGGCGTTGTCCTGGGAGATGCCTTCCTCGATCGAAGCGAAGATCTTGTACTCCTTGCCGGACAGCTGGGGCTCGCCCGCGTCCAGCGCCTTGAGCGAGATCCCGCGCTTGATCAGCTTGGACTGGAAGACGTCGAGGATCGCGTTGACCCGCTCCTCCGAGTTCGCCTGCATGAGGATCTTCTCGCCGGACCAGCCGATCGAGGCGCCGACGTTCTTGAAGTCGTAACGCTGCGCGATCTCCTTCGAGGCCTGGTTGAGAGCGTTGTCGATCTCCTGCCGCTCGACCTTCGAGACGATGTCGAAACTGGAGTCGGCCATGTCCTGTGGCTCCTTGTATCGGTGCTGTTCGGGTGCTCATCGCATGCTCGCTGCGCGACCGGACACCGCCGGCCGCTGCCGTAAAGCCTAGTCACCCACGCCCGCCCGGAGTGCTGATCAAACCGGTGGCGGAGCACCCCCGAGCATCGGGTATCGTTTACGTCGTTGCCACGGAGCACCGCCCAAAGCGGCCCCTCCACCCGGCAACGACATCCCATGGCGGTGTGCCCGAGTGGCCAATGGGAGCGGACTGTAAATCCGTCGGCTTAGCCTACCCAGGTTCGAATCCTGGCGCCGCCACGCGATAGAGATGGCCCCTGATTCACGGAGACGTGGATCAGGGGCCATTCTCATCTCCGGCCGACCAGCCGGCCGACCAGCCGGCCGACCAGCCGAAGCGTCCGAACAACGCCGCGCTATCCGCCCGGGGCCAGATCGGCGAGGCGGAACGCCAGCTCCGTCTCCCAGTTGGCCGGGTCCGGTTCCACTCGCGGGTCGGTTCTGTACGTCTCCAGTCGACAGTCCCAGTGCTCCACCCCGTCGACCACCGTCATGTCCCACTCCAGCCCCTCGTGCTCCGCCCACTCGCGCAGCCCCCTGGCCACCTCCAACAGCCCGTCGGGATGGCCGAGGTGAGTGATCGTCGCGTAATAGCCGGCGGGCAGTGTCCCGACGCGGATCTCGCCCTCCGGCTCCGGCGCCGACACCAGAGGGACGCCGGCCTCCACCTCCGACTCGCCGTCCATGTCGATGGTGCGGTAGCGGAAGAACGGCGCCCCCGCCAGTTCGAGCCCCTGGCCGAGCACCCATCCGATGAGCTCGGGCAGCCGGTCGGCGATCGTCGGGAACTCGTCCATCCGGACAGATTTTCCGATGGCCACATACGGCTGCTCGCCCCGTCGGACGATCTTCGGCAGGCTCACGGACGCGCTCCGGTCCTTCTCCGCACCCAAGCCCTCACCTACGCCCTCGCTCACGTCCTTACTCACACTGTCGTCGCTCATGTCCTCGCTCATGTCCTCGTTCATGAGGGCAAGGACCGCCGCGGGGCCCGGAACTCATCGTCCGCCCGCCGCGACCTCCGTCGCCTCCGCCACCGGCACCGTCCCACTGATCAGCCCCAGCGTCAGACCCGCGGTCCCCGGGGTCTCCACCAACTCGGCCAGCACCGCCGCCACGTCGTCACGCGGAACGGACCCCCGTACCGTCGACTCCGTGAGCCGCACGAGCCCCGTCCCGGGGTCGTCCGTCAGCGCCCCCGGCCGCAGGATCGTCCAGTCGAGACCGGACCTGGACCGTACGTACGCGTCCGCCGCGCCCTTGGCCCGCAGATACGCGTCGAAAACCTCGTCGCCCGGGTGATCCGGGTCCGCGCCCACGGACGAGACGACGAGGTGACGGCGTACGCCCGCGCGCTCAGCGGCGTCCGCGAAGAGGATCGCCGCGCCCTTGTCCACCGTCTCCTTGCGGGCCGCTCCGCTCCCGCCGCCCGCGCCCGCGGCGAAGACCGCCGCGTCCGCGCCCTTCAGTACCTCGGCCACCTCCTCGACCGAGGCCGACTCCAGGTCCAGTACGACCGGTTCGGCACCGGCTTCGCGCAGATCCTCCGCCTGCCCCGGGGCGCGGATGATGCCCGCGGCCTCGTGTCCGCGCGCGGCGAGCAGTCGCTCCAGCCGCAGCGCGATCTGACCATGTCCTCCGGCGATCACGATTCGCATGGTTACGACCGTACGTCCGTGGACCGTTCCCCGCCGACCCGGCGTCCCGCTCAGGGGCCGGGGTTACCCAGGACGGACCGTCCCTGCCGGGGCAGTTCGAGCGCGACCGCCGCCGCCGAGTCGCAGTACTCCCGTACGGCGGACGTCCGCGCCACCACCCGTCCGCGGTGGATGACGATCCTGCTGTACGCGAGGGACAGCGCGCCCTCGATCCGCTCCCCTCGTACGGCCAGCAACTCCGCGGGAAAACCCGCCTCGACCCGTACCTCGGGCAGCCCCATCGCCGCCCGCGCCACCCCGCTCACCGCGTCATACGCGTCCGCCGCCCGCATCCCGCCCTGCGACGCCAGCAGATATGCGGCCTCCAGCGGATCGCCGCGCCCCACCGGATTCGACACGTCCCGCAGCGCCCCGCTGCCCGCCGCGATCCGCACACCGGCGGCCCGCAGCAGCCGTACGGGGGCGACGCCGCGCTCGGCGCCGGGCAGCCCGTACCCCCAGGAGTCCGTGCCGGGCGGCTCGGTACCGAACCGGTCCACGCCACCGCGCCGGTCCGCGCCCACCCGTTCCACATCCGCGCGTTCCACACCTCCGCAGCCGCCCTGCGGCAGACAGACCACCGTCACGCCGGCCGCCGCCAGCTGGTCCGCGGCCAGCGCCGCCGTCTCGGCAGGCAGCCTGGCCAGCCCCGCGCACGGCCCGAGCGCCACCCCGGGCCGCAGACCGCCCGCCATCGCGGCGAGCCGGGCGAGCAGGAGCGGATCGTCACCGTCCGTATGCAGATCGACGGGGCAGCCGTGCTCGGCCGCGATCCCCAGCACCGCTTCCGCGTACCCGGCCGGATCCGGGTCCAGGTCGGGGCAGCCGCCCACCACACCCGCGCCCATCTTCACCGCGTCCCGCAGCATCGCGAGCCCGTCGGCGCCCGCGAGGCCGGTCAGCAGCCGAGGTACGGCGACGGCGGTCAGATCGGCGAGACCGCGCAGCGAACGCCGGGCCTGGAGCACCGCCTCCATCCGGCCCAGCTCCTGCGCGCCCCCGATCCGTACGTGGGAGCGCAGCGCGGTCGCGCCGTGCCCGAGTTGCAGCAGGGTGGCCTCGGTGGCGCGGCGCTGCACATCCTCGGGGGAGTACGGGCCCGGTCCGTCGGGGGTGAGCGCGGTGAGGGCGGTGTCACTGTGGGCGTGCGGCTCGGCCGGAGCGGGGAGCAGCAGATAGCCGGCCAGATCCACCCGCGTGCCGTGCGCGGCGAGACTGCCCGGCGTGCCCACCGCCTCGATCCGGCCCGAGCTGAGCCGTACGTCCACGACGCGGCCGTCGGTGAGACGGGCGCCGCACAGGACGAGCGCGGTGGTGTCGGCCGGGGCTCCGTCGGACGGCTGCGGCTGGCTGTCGGGCATCGGGCTCCTGGTGAGGGCTTTCCGGTCGGACTCCGGCGTGCGGGATCACGCAGCGTGAGTCGAGCCTAGGGGCGCCTCGGTCGGCCTTCGAGGAGGAGCGCGACAGTCGTCCCGACGAGCCCACCAGTGGCGTACGGGACACCGCGGGACGCGTGGGGTGTGGGGAGGGAAAACGGATTTGGGCGATCGGCAATCGACCGTGTAATGTCTTCATCGCTCGCCCCAATAGCTCAGTCGGTAGAGCGTCTCCATGGTAAGGAGAAGGTCTACGGTTCGATTCCGTATTGGGGCTCAGATGTTCGGTGATCCTCGCCCTCGGGCGAGGAGATCCAACATCGAAGCGGTGTAGCTCAGTCGGTAGAGCAAGCGGCTCATAATCGCTGTGTCACCGGTTCAAGTCCGGTCACCGCTACACAAAGTAGCCGATTGTGGGGTCGGTCCTTCGATCGGCTACTCTTTTCTGCGTTCATCCGTTCATCCGTTGTCCGTCCAAGGAGCACTCACGTGGCTGCCACCGACGTCCGCCCGAAGATCACGCTGGCCTGCGTGGAGTGCAAGGAGCGGAACTACATCACCAAGAAGAACCGGCGTAACAACCCGGACCGTCTTGAGATGAAGAAGCACTGCCCGCGCTGCAACTCGCACACCGCGCACCGCGAAACGCGCTGAATCAGGCTCGTATGCGAGGCCGTCCCCGGTTGGGGACGGCCTCGCGTCGTTTCTCTTGTCTACGTCAGGCTTGTCTGCGTCAGGTCGTCAGGTCTGCGTCAGGCTTGTGGTCATCTACATCAGGAGGGAGCGAGTCAGTGGCGCTCGATCAGTCCTTCGTGGGGCGGAGCTATCCGCCCACCGCGCCGTACGAGGTCGGCCGGGAGAAGATCCGCGAGTTCGCCGAGGCGGTGGGCGACCCCAACCCGGCGTACACCGACCTGGAGGCCGCCAAGGCCCTCGGGCACTGCGATGTGATCGCTCCGCCGACCTTCGTGTTCGCGATCACCTTCAAGGCCGCGGGTGAGGTCATCGCCGATCCGCAGCTGGGTCTGGACTACAGCCGTGTCGTGCACGGCGACCAGAAGTTCGCGTACACCCGTCCCGTGCGGGCGGGCGACCGGCTGAGCGTCACCTCGACCATCGAGGCGATCAAGTCTCTGGCCGGGAACGACATCATCGATGTCCGCGGTGAAGTGCGCGACGAGGCCGGCGAGCATGTCGTGACCGCGTGGACCAAGCTGGTGGCGCGCGCCGCCGAGGGGGCGTGAGGCCGGTGACCGCGAAGATCGGTTACGACGAGGTCGAGATCGGTACGGAGCTGCCGCCCCGCGGCTTCCCCCTCACACGCGCGACGCTGGTGCGGTACGCGGGCGCCTCCGGGGACTTCAACCCGATCCACTGGAACGAGAAGTTCGCCAAGGAGGTCGGCCTCCCGGATGTCATCGCGCACGGCATGTTCACCATGGCCGAGGCGATCCAGGTGGTGACCGACTGGGTGGGCGACCCGGGAGCCGTCGTCGAGTACGGCGTCCGCTTCACGAAGCCGGTCGTGGTGCCCAATGACGACCAGGGCGCGCTGATCGAGGTCAGCGCCAAGGTCGCGGCCAAGCTGGAGGACAACAAGGTCCGGGTGGATCTGACGGCGATGAGCGCGGGACAGAAGGTGCTGGGCATGTCCCGCGCCGTTGTCCGGCTCGCCTGAGCGATCGACGAGTAAGGGGTGCCCGCAATGGACGGGCGCCCCTTACGTTTGACATAGGTAGTGAGTAGTCAATAACTTTAGCCCATGGTCAGGATGAGCGCGGAAGAGCGGCGCGAGAGCGTGGTCCGCGCGGCGGTCGCGGAGTTCGCCCGGGGTGGCTACCACGGCACCTCCACGGAGACGATCGCCCGCCGGGTCGGCGTCTCGCAGCCGTATCTCTTCCGGCTCTTCCCGAACAAGCAGGCCATATTCCTCGCCGCCGCGGAGCGCTGTCTGGCGGACACCACGCGCGTCCTCGTGGAGGCGTCGGACGGTCTGGAGGGCGAAGAGGCTCTACAGGCCATGGCGACTGCCTATCAGCGGCTCATCGCCGATGATCCGGAGAAACTGCTGATGCAGATGCAGATGTATGTCGCGGTGGCGACCGCCGAGGCCGCGGGTGACCACGAGTTCGGCGACGCGGTACGGGCCGGCTGGCAGACGCTCTGGGAGACGGTCCATCTGACGCTCGGGGCGGACGTGGACGAGACCACGACGTTTCTGGCGTACGGAATGCTGATCAACACCCTTGTCTCGCTCGGCTTCCCGCCCGGCCATCGTATCTGGTCCGGCTTCCACGACGGGGCCCGGCCCTCCGGGGGCTGAACGCCCGCCGGGGGAGTGCCGGGCGCTTCCGTATGGCCAGGAAAGTTAGTAATCCATAACTAATGAGTGCAGGCCCATCAGGGGAGAAAGAGAATGAGTCAGCCAACGGCCGGCCGGTCCCGAGCCATCTGGACCCTGGTCATCACCGGTGTCGCCAGTTTCATGGCGGCCCTGGACAACCTCGTCGTCACCACCGCACTGCCCTCCATCCGAGAAGATCTCGGCGGCGCGCTGGAGGACCTGGAATGGACCGTCAACGCCTACACGCTCACGTTCGCGGTCCTCCTCATGTTCGGAGCGGCCCTGGGTGACCGGTACGGCCGCCGCAGGCTCTTCCTGGCCGGCCTCGCGATCTTCACCGTCGCCTCGGCCGCCGCCGCGCTCTCACCCGGCATCGACGCGCTGATCGCCGCACGCGCCGTCCAGGGCGTCGGCGCGGCGATCATGATGCCGCTCACGCTCACCCTGCTCACCGCCGCCGTGCCCGCCGAACGGCGAGGAGCCGCCCTCGGCATCTTCGGCGCCGTCACCGGTCTCGCGGTCGCCAGCGGTCCACTCGTCGGCGGTACCCTCACCGAACACCTCTCGTGGCAGTGGATCTTCTGGCTGAACGTACCGATCGGCCTCGCTCTGCTGCCCCTCGCCCGGCAGCGCCTCCAGGAGTCGTACGCGCCCGACGCCCGCCTCGACATCCCCGGCACGCTCCTTGTCAGCACGGGCCTCTTCGGCATCGTCTACGCCCTGGTCACGGCCAACGCCGACGGCTGGACCAGCTTCCCCGTCCTGCTGGGCCTGACAGCCGGCGGCGCGCTGCTCATCGCCTTCGTCCTGCACGGACTGCGCGCCCCGGGCGCGATGCTGCCCATGCGGCTGTTCAAGAACCGCGGCTTCGCCGGCATCAACGGCGCCAGCCTTCTGATGTTCCTCGGCATGTTCGGTTCGATCTTCCTGCTCAGCCAGTTCCTGCAAGGGGTTCTCGGCTACTCGCCCACCCAGGCGGGGCTGAGGATGCTCCCGTGGACCGCGATGCCGCTGCTCGTCGCACCGATCGCCGGGGTGCTCTCCGACCGCATCGGCGGCCGGCCCGTGGTGGTCGTGGGCCTGACACTCCAAGCCCTCGGGCTGGGGCTGTTCGCGCTGATCCTCGCGCCGGACATGTCCTACGCGGCGCAACTGCCCGCGCTGGTCATCAGCGGCGTCGGGATGGGGCTGTACTTCGCCCCGACCGCCAGCCTGGTCATGTCCACCGTCCGCCCGGCGGAGCAGGGCATCGCCTCCGGTACGAACAACGCCCTGCGCGAGGTCGGCGGAGCGCTCGGTGTGGCGGTCCTCGGAGCGGTCTTCGCCGCGCAGGGCGGCTACCGTACGCCCGACACCTTCACGGACGGCACCGTGCCGGCCCTCTGGATCGGCGCGGGGACGGTGGCGCTCGGCGCGCTGACGGCCCTGCTCATACCCGGGCGCGGTGCCCAGCGGGTGGATCTGGCCAAGGGGACGGCGGCGGAGCGCGAGCCCGCCGCCGTCTGATCCCGTCCCACCGGACCGTCCAGCCGGCCACCCACCGGACCGTCCGCCGGACAGGACCTACGGGCCGTCGGGATCCGATCCCCGGATCCCGACGGCCCGTACTCTTGTCCCGTGCAGGAACTCCACGACGCCCCCCTCGCCCCACTGACCACCTTCCGCCTCGGCGGCCCGGCGACGCGCCTGGTCACGGCGGTCACCGACGACGAAGTGATCGCCACCGTGCGCGAGGCGGACGCCGCCGGTACGCCGCTGCTGATCATCGGCGGCGGCAGCAATCTGATCATCGGGGACAAGGGCTTCGACGGCACCGCCCTGCGCATCGCGACCAAGGGCTTCTCGCTCGACGGCACCACGCTGGAGCTGGCCGCCGGGGAGATCTGGACCGACGCCGTCGCCCGTACCGTCGAAGCGGGCCTGGCCGGCATCGAATGCCTCGCCGGGATCCCCGGCTCGGCCGGTGCCACGCCGATCCAGAACGTCGGCGCGTACGGCCAGGAGGTGTCGAGCACCCTCACCGAAGTCGTCGCCTACGACCGCTCCACCGGGCGGACGGTCACACTCACCAACGCCGACTGCGGCTTCTCGTACCGCCACAGCCGGTTCAAGCGGCACCCCGACCGCTGGGTCGTCCTGCGGGTCCGCTTCGCGCTGGAGGACGCCCGGGGGCTCTCCGCCCCGCTCAAGTACGCCGAGACGGCGCGCGTCCTCGGTGTCGAACCCGGTGAGCGCGTCCCGGCGGAGACCGCGCGGGACACCGTCCTCAAGCTGCGGGCGGGCAAGGGCATGGTGCTCGACCCCGAGGACCACGACACCTGGTCGGCCGGCTCCTTCTTCACCAACCCGATCCTGACCGACCAGGAGTACGCGGACTTCGTCGCGCGCGTACGGGCCCGCCTCGGCGACGAGGTGACGCCGCCCGGCTTCCCGGACGGGGAGGGGCGTACGAAGACCTCCGCGGCCTGGCTGATCGACCGGGCGGGTTTCACCAAGGGGTACGGCACGGGCCCGGCCCGAATCTCCACCAAGCACACCCTCGCCCTCACCAACCGGGGCGCGGCGACCACCGAGGATCTGCTCGCGCTCGCCCGCGAGGTGGTGGCGGGGGTCCAGGAGGCCTTCGGGATCACGCTGGTCAACGAGCCGGTGACGGTCGGCGTCAGCCTCTAGCGGTTGAGCCGGCCGGATGAACGGGCGTCAGTCGGCCAGCCAGTCGTCGATGCCCGTCAGCAGCTTCTCCCGTACCTCCCGGGGCGCCGCGGAACCCCGTACCGACTGCCGTGCCAGCTCGGCCAGTTCGGTGTCGCTGAAGCCCTGGTGCCGACGGGCCAGCTCGTACTGCGCCGCCAGCCGGGAGCCGAAGAGCAACGGGTCGTCCGCGCCCAGCGCCATCGGGACCCCCGCGTCGAACAGGGTCCGCAGCGGGACGTCCTCCGGCTTCTCGTACACGCCCAGCGCGACATTCGAGGACGGGCAGACCTCGCAGGTCACCCCGCGCTCCGCGAGCCTGCGCAGCAGCTTCGGGTCCTCCGCCGCGCGGACGCCGTGCCCGATACGGGCCGCCCGCAGATCGTCCAGACAGTCCCGTACGGACGCGGGCCCGGTCAGCTCACCGCCGTGCGGCGCGGCCAGCAGCCCGCCGTCCCTGGCGATCGCGAAGGCCCGGTCGAAGTCCCTGGCCATCCCGCGTCGCTCGTCGTTGGAGAGCCCGAAGCCGATGACGCCCCGGTCCGCGTACCGCACGGCGAGCCGGGCCAGCGTCCTGGCCTCCAGCGGATGCTTCATCCGGTTCGCCGCCACCAGCACCCGCATCCCCAGACCTGTCTCCCTGGACGCGGTGTCCACGGCGTCCAGGATGACTTCGAGTGCAGGGATGAGCCCGCCGAGATGGGGGGCGTACGAGGTGGGGTCGACCTGGATCTCCAGCCAGCCCGAGCCGTCCCGTACGTCCTCCTCGGCCGCCTCGCGGACCAGCCGCTGGATGTCCTCGGGCGTCCGCAGACAGGACCGCGCGATGTCGTAGAGCCGCTGGAAGCGGAACCAGCCGCGTTCGTCGGTCGCGCGCAGCTTGGGCGGTTCGCCGCTGGTCAGCGCGTCGGGGAGATGAACGCCGTACTTGTCGGCGAGTTCGAGCAGCGTCGTGGGCCGCATCGAACCGGTGAAGTGCAGATGCAGATGAGCCTTGGGCAGCAGGCTGAGATCGCGGGGGCGGGTGGTGCTCTCCATTCGTAGATCCTGCCGCATGCTCAAGCCGACCGGCAGCCACTTTCCCCGATCGAGATCTTGCCCGAACGCAAAAACGGGCTCCCGGCGACCGCCGGGAGCCCGTCGCGAGCCCACTCAGTCCTTGGCCTCGCCCAGCAGCTTCTGGATCCTGCCGACGCCCTCCGCCAGATCCTCGTCACCGAGCGCGTACGACAGCCGCAGATAGCCGGGCGTACCGAACGCCTCTCCGGGGACGACCGCGACCTCGGCCTCGTCCAGGATCAGCGCGGCCAGCTCGACCGTCGTCCGGGGGCGCTTGCCGCGGATCTCCTTGCCCAGCAGTGCCTTCACGGACGGGTACGCGTAGAAGGCGCCCTCCGGCTCCGGGCAGACGACGCCGTCGATCTCGTTCAGCAGCCGCACGATGGTCTGACGGCGCCGGTCGAAGGCGGCGCGCATCTCGGCGACCGCGGTGAGGTCACCGGAGACGGCGGCGATCGCCGCGGCCTGCGAGACATTGGCGACATTGGACGTGGCGTGCGAATGGAGGTTGGTCGCGGCCTTGACGACATCCTTGGGGCCGACGATCCACCCCACACGCCAGCCGGTCATCGCATAGGTCTTGGCCACACCATTGACCACGATGCACTTGTCGCGCAGCTCCGGTACGGCGGCCGGCAGCGAGGTGAAGGTGGCGTCGCCATACACGAGATGCTCGTAGATCTCGTCCGTCATCACCCACAGCCCGTGCTCGACGGCCCAGCGGCCGATGGCCTCGGTGTCGGCGGGGCTGTAGACGGCGCCCGTCGGGTTGGACGGCGACACGAAGAGGACGACCTTCGTACGTTCGGTACGCGCGGCCTCCAACTGCTCGACGGAGACCCGGTAGCCGGTGGTCTCGTCGGCCACGACCTCTACCGGGACACCGCCGGCCAGCCGGATCGACTCGGGGTACGTCGTCCAGTACGGAGCCGGCACGATGACCTCGTCGCCCGGGTCCAGGATGGCCGCGAACGCCTCGTAGATCGCCTGCTTGCCACCGTTGGTCACCAGGACCTGCGCGGGCTCGATCTCGTAGCCGGAGTCGCGCAGCGTCTTCGCGACGATCGCGGCCTTGAGCTCGGGGAGCCCTCCGGCCGGCGTGTAGCGGTGGTACTTGGGGTCACGGCACGCCTCGACAGCGGCATCGACGATGTAGCCGGGCGTCGGGAAGTCGGGCTCGCCGGCGCCGAAGCCGATCACCGGACGCCCGGCCGCCTTGAGGGCCTTGGCCTTGGCGTCCACGGCGAGGGTCGCGGACTCGGAGATCGCGCCGATACGGGCGGAGACCCGGCGCTCGGTCGGAGGGATTGCAGCGCTCATGCGCCCATGGTCCCAGACCCGAAACCTCGTCGGCACACAGGTTTCGCTGGGTGGACACATAGAAGGAAGCCCGGCGCACGGGGCGGGCCACGACTGTCGCGGGGGAAGCTGTTCGACGCGGGGGCCGCGACCACGTACACTCACTCGTCGTTGGCCCTCAGCCACCAGGTCCGTACCGCGCACTCCGTGCGTCCGGTCGGATGCGGTAGGTTGGGGAAAACGCAAAGGGTCGTAGCTCAATTGGTAGAGCACTGGTCTCCAAAACCAGCGGTTGGGGGTTCAAGTCCCTCCGGCCCTGCTACACACATCTCCGCCAGGATGTGTGCGCATGTACGTACATTCAATGCATCGCCGTGCGGCTCCCCCGGGCGCGGCACGGCCACGACCCGGAATCAGGTGAGAGAGCGTGACGGACGCCGTGGGCTCCATCGACAAGCCTGATGCTGACGACGAGTCCGCCGAGTCGAAGAAGCCGCGCAAGGGCGGCAAGCGTGGCAAGAAGGGCCCTCTGGGCCGGCTCGCGCTCTTCTACCGTCAGATCGTCGCCGAGCTGCGCAAGGTCGTCTGGCCGACTCGCAACCAGCTGACTACGTACACCACCGTGGTGATTGTCTTCGTCGTCGTCATGATCGGTTTGGTGACCGTGATTGACTATGGATTCCAGAACGCAATCAAGTACGTCTTCGGCTGATCCCGCGGAGGGGAGCCCGGTGCGGCGTCCCTTTCGCGTGTTCCACCCAATGAGCCAGGAAGAAGCAGCCACCGTGTCTGACCCGAAACTGAACGACGCCAGCGAGTCGGTGGAGTCCCGCGAGGACGAGACCGGCATCGTCGAGGCGGCGGACGCTGTCGAGCCAGACCAGGCCGAAGCCGCTGACGTCGCCGCGGGCGAGCCGGCCGAGGAAGCCGCCCTCCATATCGAGGACGACGAGGACGACCCGGCGGAGGACGACGCCGACGAGTCCGCCGTCGACGAGGCCGCGAGCGACGCCGACGAAGAGCCCGAGGCTCCCGTCGACCCGGTCGCCGCGCTCCGTGAGGAACTCCGCGGGCTGCCCGGCGAGTGGTACGTGATCCACACCTACGCGGGCTACGAGAAGCGCGTGAAGGCCAACCTGGAGCAGCGTGCCGTCTCGCTGAACGTCGAGGAGTTCATCTACCAGGCCGAGGTCCCCGAGGAAGAGATCGTCCAGATCAAGAACGGCGAGCGCAAGAACGTTCGCCAGAACAAGCTTCCGGGCTACGTCCTGGTACGCATGGATCTGACGAACGAGTCCTGGGGCGTCGTCCGTAACACCCCCGGTGTCACCGGCTTCGTGGGCAACGCCTACGACCCGTACCCGCTGACCCTGGACGAGATCGTCAAGATGCTCGCGCCGGAGGCCGAGGAGAAGGCCGCCCGTGAGGCCGCGGAGGCCGAGGGCAAGCCCGCCCCGTCCCGCAAGGTCGAGGTCCAGGTGCTGGACTTCGAGGTCGGCGACTCGGTCACCGTCACCGACGGGCCGTTCGCCACGCTCCAGGCGACCATCAACGAGATCAACGCCGACTCGAAGAAGGTCAAGGGCCTGGTCGAGATCTTCGGCCGCGAGACCCCGGTCGAGCTGAGCTTCGACCAGATCCAGAAGAACTGAGCCCAGCGGGCGGCGCGTACGCGCCGGTGTCCGCGCGCGACAGCAGCTTCCGACAGGTCAGACAGGCTCATACAGCTGTCTGACCTGTCGGTTTTTGGCCGTGCAGCTATACCCGTTATCGTTGTGCGGTATGCCTCCATCCGGATGACCGGACGGCTGGCTGAAAACTCTCACTAGGACCCGGAGAGAGCAATGCCTCCCAAGAAGAAGAAGGTCACGGGGCTTATCAAGCTCCAGATCAGCGCCGGCGCGGCCAACCCGGCTCCGCCGGTCGGCCCCGCGCTGGGCCAGCACGGCGTCAACATCATGGAGTTCTGCAAGGCCTACAACGCCGCGACCGAGTCGCAGCGTGGCATGGTCGTGCCGGTGGAGATCACGGTCTACGAGGACCGCTCCTTCACCTTCATCACCAAGACGCCGCCGGCCGCCAAGCTGATCCTCAAGGCCGCGGGCGTGGACAAGGGCTCAGGCGAGCCGCACGTCAAGAAGGTCGCGAAGCTCACCCGCGACCAGGTGCGCGAGATCGCCACCACCAAGATGCCCGACCTGAACGCCAACGACCTGGACGCCGCCGAGAAGATCATCGCCGGCACCGCCCGTTCCATGGGCGTCACGGTCGAGGGCTGACCCAGCCGGGCAAGCCCCAGTGGCAGGGCCATGCGCGGCCCGGACCACGACCTCCACACCTGATGAACCACCAGGAGACGAAGTGAAGCGCAGCAAGGCTCTCCGCGGCGCGGACGCCAAGATCGACCGGGAGCGTACGTACGCCCCGCTTGAGGCGGTCCGTATCGCCAAGGACACCACCACCACCAAGTTCGACGGCACCGTCGAGGTGGCCATGCGGCTGGGCGTCGACCCCCGCAAGGCCGACCAGATGGTCCGTGGCACCGTGAACCTTCCGCACGGCACCGGCAAGACCGCCCGGGTCCTGGTCTTCGCGACCGGTGACCGTGCCGAGGCCGCGCGTGCCGCGGGCGCCGACATCGTCGGCGCCGACGAACTCATCGACGAGGTTTCGAAGGGCCGTCTGGACTTCGACGCCGTCGTCGCCACCCCGGACCTCATGGGCAAGGTCGGCCGCCTCGGCCGCGTCCTCGGCCCGCGTGGTCTGATGCCGAACCCGAAGACCGGCACCGTCACCCCCGATGTCACCAAGGCTGTGAACGACATCAAGGGCGGCAAGATCGAGTTCCGCGTCGACAAGCACTCGAACCTGCACTTCATCATCGGCAAGGTCTCCTTCGACGAGACGAAGCTGGTCGAGAACTACGCCGCGGCGCTGGAGGAAGTCCTCCGTCTCAAGCCGTCCGCCGCCAAGGGCCGTTACATCAAGAAGGCGACCCTGGCCACGACGATGGGCCCCGGCATCCCGCTGGACGCCAACCGCACCCGCAACCTCCTCGTGGAGGAGGACCCGGCCGCCGTCTGACACTGACGGCAACCGCGGTCCCGCGTACCAAAAGCCGGTTCCCGCACCTCTCCTGAGGTGCGGGAACCGGCTTTTATCCGTGCCCGTCTGTCATAGGCATGGGTTACCGTGCACGGGAGTTGAAATCACAACCAAGGGGTGGGGAATGAGTAAGTCGGTATGGAGGCGCGGGGGCGTCTCGCTGGCGGCTGTGGCCGTCATCGCCGCTGTCGCGGGCTGTCAGAGCGACGGCGGTAAGGCATCGTCCTCGTCAGGGGCCGCGGATGTCATCACCGCCGCTTTCAAGAAGACCTCCGAGGCGAAGTCGGCCAAGGTCCGGATGACGATGACGATGCCGGCCGAGGCCGGCGCGGCGGGCGACATGGAGATGACCGGCGTCATGGGGTGGGACCCCACGGTGATGGACATGACCATGGACGGATCGGCGCTGGCGGCCGACGCCTCGGCCCCGGACAAGATCCGGATGATCTGGCGCGACAACGTCATGTACATGGACATGGGCCCGGACGCGGCCAAGGAGATGGACGGCAAGCGCTGGATGAAGCTCGACCTGGGCGCCGTGGCCGAGGCCTCGGGGGACAAGGCGGCCCAGAAGCAGCTGGCGGGCGGCCTGGAGAACATGAACCAGGACCCGGCCCAGCAGCTCGCCCTGCTGCTCGACTCGCCGAATCTGAAGCACCTCGGCAGCGAGAAGGTCGACGGCGTCCAGGCAGAGCACTACAAGGGCACGCTCACGCTCGACGAGCTGGTGAAGTCCCAGGGGTCTCTCGACGTGCTCAGCGCCAAGGAGCGTGCGGACCTCCTCGACTCGATGAAGAAGTCGGGCCTGAAGGGGTACGACACGGAGGTCTGGGTCAACGAGGACGACTATCCGGTGAAGATGGACGTCGGCATGGACACCGCCCAGGGCGAGATCAACATATCCATGCACTACTCCGACTACGGAGCGAAGGCGGAGGTCCAGGCGCCGCCGGCCGGTGAGACCTTCGACTTCGCCGGGCTGATGGGCAGCCTGGGCGCCGATGGAACGGGTGCGGCCACCGGCTGATTTGTACTGCGGCCTCCTCCTCACGTACTCTGCCCCAGAAGCCAAAGACCGCTGGTCGTTGCTGTGCGCTCGCAAGAGGGTGCGGCGGCCGAAGGATCCGCTAGCTGCGGACGACCCGCGCAGGTGACTGTGGACAGTTCCCGGATTCCATTCGGTCGAGCTACGCCCCGTGCGCCTGCGCCGGGGCGTTTCGTTTTGCCCAGCCCCTTCTGAGCGGTCCTCATCACCCGGAAGGAGGCCGACGCTCATGGCAAGGCCCGACAAGGCTGCCGACGTAGCCGAGCTGACGGACAAGTTCCGCAGCTCGAATGCCGCCGTGCTGACCGAGTACCGGGGTCTCACCGTGGCGCAGCTCAAGGAGCTGCGCCGTTCTCTCGGTGAGAACGCCCAGTACGCCGTGGTGAAGAACACGCTGACCAAGATCGCGGCCAACGAGGCCGGGATCAACACGCTGGACGACCTCTTCGCGGGTCCGACGGCGGTTGCCTTCGTCACCGGTGACCCGGTGGAGTCGGCGAAGGGTCTTCGTGACTTCGCCAAGGAAAACCCGAATCTCGTCATCAAGGGCGGCGTCCTCGATGGCAAGGCGCTGAGCGCTGACGAGATCAAGAAGCTCGCGGACCTTGAGTCCCGCGAGGTTCTGCTCTCCAAGCTGGCAGGTGCCATGAAGGGCAAGCAGTCGCAGGCTGCCTCGCTCTTCCAGGCGCTTCCGTCGAAGTTCGTCCGCACCGCGGAAGCGCTTCGCGTCAAGAAGGAAGAGCAGGGCGGTGCCGGTACGCCGGCTCCCGTCGAGGCCGACTCCGAGTAATCACGCTCGCTCGGCCGCAGCGGGCCGGTACGCCCGCGGAACTGTACATACGGCACCAGCCGAATTAGTGGAAGGACCGCCATCATGGCGAAGCTCAGCCAGGAAGACCTGCTCGCGCAGTTCGAGGACATGACCCTCATCGAGCTCTCCGCGTTCGTGAAGGCGTTCGAGGAGAAGTTCGACGTCACCGCCGCCGCCGCGGTCGCCGCGCCGGTCGCCGGTGCCCCGGGTGCCCCGGCCGAGGCCGAAGAGGTCCAGGACGAGTTCGACGTCATCCTCACGGGTGCCGGCGAGAAGAAGATCCAGGTCATCAAGGTCGTGCGTGAGCTGACCTCCCTGGGCCTCAAGGAGGCCAAGGACCTCGTGGACGGCGCCCCGAAGCCCGTCCTGGAGAAGGTCGCCAAGGAGGCCGCTGACAAGGCCGCCGAGTCCCTCAAGGCCGCCGGCGCCTCCGTCGAGGTCAAGTGACCTCGTACGAGTCCGTTACCGGCCGCCTGTAGGCGTACGGAGGCAGTCTCGGCGCCGCGAGGCGCGATGTTGACGCGAAGGGCGATCACCCAGTCGGGTGGTCGCCCTTCAGCGTCCCCGCAGGGGCTGCCTTGCTCTTCGGCGAGCGGCGAGTATCGTGATCATCGCCGCGCTTCCACCCGCCCCGTGACCTCTTGCGTGGGGTGGGGGGCCTTGACGAACCGCACGCAGCGCGCAATTCTCAGGACGCGTCGCCACAATCGATCCGCATCCGAGGCATGGATCGACGGCGAAGAGGGCAGTATCGATGTGCGCCTACGGCGCGAGGCTTGACGCAGTTGAGTTGCCGCAGTTGAGACAAGGGTGTTGAGAAAAACGAGGGTGTCGGAAAACCCGCTCTGGACATCAGTGTGCCAAGTGGCTACACTGACCCTTTGCGCTGCCTGTTAGCTGCTCCCTGCCCGTCACCAGGGGCACCCCCTCGCAAGAGCATCGGTGAGTGAACGGCCCTGAACTGGGCTTTCTCTCTCCGTGCCCGGCTTGGGACCGGTACGCGCGTAGTGAGTCCGAGCCCTCGGAAGGACCCCCTCTTGGCCGCCTCGCGCAACGCCTCGACCACGAATACGAACAACGGTGCCAGCACCGCCCCGCTGCGCATCTCCTTTGCAAAGATCAAGGAGCCCCTCGAGGTTCCGAACCTCCTGGCGCTGCAGACCGAGAGCTTTGACTGGCTGCTCGGTAACGCCGCTTGGAAGGCTCGTGTCGAGGCGGCTCTGGAGAGTGGGCAAGACGTCCCCAGGAAGTCAGGTCTGGAGGAGATCTTCGAGGAGATCTCTCCGATCGAGGACTTCTCCGGGTCGATGTCGCTGACCTTCCGCGATCACCGCTTCGAGCCGTCGAAGAACTCCATCGACGAGTGCAAGGAGCGCGACTTCACGTTCGCCGCCCCGCTCTTCGTCACGGCTGAGTTCACCAACAACGAGACCGGCGAGATCAAGTCCCAGACGGTCTTCATGGGCGATTTCCCGCTCATGACCAACAAGGGCACCTTCGTCATCAACGGCACCGAGCGTGTCGTGGTGTCCCAGCTGGTCCGCTCGCCGGGTGTCTACTTCGACTCGTCGATCGACAAGACGTCCGACAAGGACATCTTCTCCGCCAAGATCATCCCGTCCCGGGGTGCCTGGCTGGAGATGGAGATCGACAAGCGCGACATGGTCGGTGTCCGTATCGACCGCAAGCGCAAGCAGTCCGTGACCGTCCTCCTCAAGGCTCTCGGCTGGACCACCGAGCAGATCCTGGAGGAGTTCGGCGAGTACGAGTCCATGCGCGCCACCCTGGAGAAGGACCACACCCAGGGCCAGGACGACGCGCTGCTCGACATCTACCGCAAGCTGCGTCCGGGCGAGCCCCCGACTCGCGAGGCGGCTCAGACGCTGCTGGAGAACCTCTACTTCAACCCGAAGCGCTACGACCTCGCGAAGGTCGGCCGCTACAAGGTGAACAAGAAGCTCGGCGCGGACGAGCCGCTGGACGCCGGCGTGCTCACCACCGACGATGTCATCGCGACCATCAAGTACCTGGTCAAGCTGCACGCCGGGGAGACCGAGACGGTCGGTGAGAACGGCACCCAGATCGTCGTCGAGACCGACGACATCGACCACTTCGGCAACCGTCGTCTGCGTAACGTCGGCGAGCTCATCCAGAACCAGGTCCGTACGGGTCTGGCGAGGATGGAGCGTGTCGTGCGCGAGCGCATGACGACCCAGGACGTCGAGGCGATCACGCCGCAGACCCTGATCAACATCCGGCCGGTCGTCGCCTCCATCAAGGAGTTCTTCGGCACCAGCCAGCTGTCGCAGTTCATGGACCAGAACAACCCGCTGTCGGGTCTGACCCACAAGCGCCGTCTGTCGGCGCTGGGCCCGGGTGGTCTGTCCCGTGAGCGGGCCGGCTTCGAGGTCCGTGACGTGCACCCGTCGCACTACGGGCGTATGTGTCCGATCGAGACCCCTGAAGGCCCGAACATCGGCCTGATCGGCTCGCTCGCCTCGTACGGCCGGGTCAACGCGTTCGGGTTCGTCGAGACCCCGTACCGCAAGGTCACCGACGGCCAGGTCACCGACGAGGTGGACTACCTGACCGCTGACGAGGAGGACAGGTTCGTCATCGCTCAGGCGAACGCGACGCTCTCCGACGAGCTGCGCTTCACCGAGCCCCGCGTCCTGGTCCGCCGCCGTGGCGGAGAGGTCGACTACGTGCCCGGCACGGACGTCGACTACATGGATGTCTCGCCGCGCCAGATGGTGTCGGTCGCGACCGCCATGATCCCCTTCCTGGAGCACGACGACGCCAACCGTGCCCTCATGGGCGCGAACATGATGCGTCAGGCCGTGCCCCTGATCACGTCCGAGGCGCCGCTGGTCGGCACCGGCATGGAGTACCGCTGCGCGGTCGACGCCGGTGACGTCATCAAGGCGGAGAAGGAGGGTGTGGTCCAGGAGGTCTCCGCGGACTACATCACCGTCGCCAACGACGACGGCACGTACACCACGTACCGCATCGCCAAGTTCTCCCGGTCCAACCAGGGCACCTCGGTCAACCAGAAGGTTGTCGTCAACGAGGGCGACCGGGTCATCGAGAGCCAGGTCCTCGCCGATGGTCCCGCCACCCAGCAGGGTGAGATGGCGCTCGGCAAGAACCTCCTCGTGGCGTTCATGCCGTGGGAGGGCCACAACTACGAAGACGCGATCATCCTCAGCCAGCGGCTGGTCCAGGACGACGTCCTCTCCTCGATCCACATCGAGGAGCACGAGGTCGACGCCCGTGACACCAAGCTGGGCCCCGAGGAGATCACCCGGGACATCCCGAACGTCTCGGAGGAGGTCCTCGCGGACCTCGACGAGCGCGGCATCATCCGGATCGGTGCCGAGGTCGTCGCCGGAGACATCCTGGTCGGCAAGGTCACGCCCAAGGGCGAGACCGAGCTGACCCCGGAGGAGCGGCTGCTCCGCGCGATCTTCGGTGAGAAGGCCCGTGAGGTCCGTGACACCTCGCTGAAGGTGCCGCACGGCGAGACCGGCAAGGTCATCGGTGTGCGTGTCTTCGACCGCGAGGAGGGCGACGAGCTGCCGCCGGGCGTGAACCAGCTGGTTCGCGTGTATGTCGCGCAGAAGCGCAAGATCACCGACGGTGACAAGCTCGCCGGCCGTCACGGCAACAAGGGCGTCATCTCGAAGATCCTGCCGATCGAGGACATGCCGTTCCTGGAGGACGGCACCCCGGTCGACATCATCCTCAACCCGCTGGGTGTCCCGTCCCGAATGAACCCGGGACAGGTCCTGGAGATCCACCTCGGCTGGCTCGCCAGCCAGGGCTGGAAGGTCGAGGGCAGCGAGGAGTGGATGGAGCGGCTGAAGGCCATCGGCGCCGACGAGGTCGCCGCCGGTACCAACGTCGCCACCCCGGTCTTCGACGGTGCCCGTGAGGACGAGATCTCCGGTCTCTTCGAGGCGACGATCCCGAACCGCGACGGCAACCGGATGGTCCAGCCGTCCGGCAAGGCACACCTGTTCGACGGCCGCTCCGGTGAGCCGTTCCCGGACCCGATCTCGATCGGGTACATGTACATCCTCAAGCTCCACCACCTGGTCGACGACAAGCTGCACGCGCGTTCGACCGGCCCGTACTCGATGATCACCCAGCAGCCGCTGGGTGGTAAGGCTCAGTTCGGTGGTCAGCGCTTCGGTGAGATGGAGGTGTGGGCGCTGGAGGCTTATGGCGCCGCGTACGCCCTCCAGGAGCTGCTGACGATCAAGTCCGACGACGTGACCGGCCGCGTGAAGGTCTACGAGGCCATCGTCAAGGGCGAGAACATCCCCGAGCCCGGCATTCCCGAGTCCTTCAAGGTGCTCATCAAGGAAATGCAGTCGCTCTGCCTCAATGTGGAGGTGCTGTCCTCGGACGGTATGTCCATCGAGATGCGTGACACGGACGAGGACGTCTTCCGCGCGGCGGAGGAGCTCGGTATCGACCTGTCCCGGCGCGAGCCGAGCAGCGTCGAAGAGGTCTGACGGGTTCGCCGGCCGGATCCCGTATCCGGCCGGCTCTCCCCGGACCCGTTCAGACCATTGCTGAAGTGCCCCATCTACTCGCTGACGCGAGGGGCTCGAACCCCCGAAAGAGGGATTGACGACAAGTGCTCGACGTCAACTTCTTCGACGAGCTGCGGATCGGCCTTGCCACCGCGGACGACATCCGGACCTGGTCGCACGGCGAAGTGAAGAAGCCGGAGACCATCAACTACCGCACGCTCAAGCCCGAGAAGGACGGACTCTTCTGCGAGAAGATCTTCGGTCCGACCCGGGACTGGGAGTGCTACTGCGGCAAGTACAAGCGTGTCCGCTTCAAGGGCATCATCTGTGAGCGCTGTGGCGTGGAAGTCACGCGCGCCAAGGTGCGCCGTGAGCGGATGGGCCACATTGAGCTGGCCGCGCCCGTGACCCACATCTGGTACTTCAAGGGCGTCCCGTCACGCCTCGGGTACCTGCTCGACCTCGCGCCGAAGGACCTCGAAAAGGTCATCTACTTCGCCGCGTACATGATCACGTTCGTGGACGAGGAGCGCCGTACGCGCGACCTGCCGTCGCTGGAGGCGCATGTCTCCGTCGAGCGCCAGCAGGTCGAGAACCGCCGCGACGCCGACCTCGAAGCCCGCGCCAAGAAGCTTGAGACCGACCTGGCCGAGCTGGAGGCCGAGGGCGCCAAGGCCGATGTGCGCCGCAAGGTGCGCGAGGGCGCCGAGCGTGAGATGAAGCAGCTGCGCGACCGCGCGCAGCGCGAGATCGACCGTCTCGACGAGGTGTGGAACCGCTTCAAGAACCTCAAGGTCCAGGACCTGGAGGGCGACGAGCTGCTCTACCGCGAGCTGCGTGACCGCTTCGGCACGTACTTCGACGGTTCGATGGGTGCCGCGGCGCTGCAGAAGCGCCTGGAGTCCTTCGACCTGGACGAGGAGGCCGAGCGCCTCCGCGAGATCATCCGTACCGGCAAGGGCCAGAAGAAGACCCGCGCGCTCAAGCGCCTCAAGGTCGTCTCCGCGTTCCTGCAGACCAGCAACAGCCCCAAGGGCATGGTGCTGGACTGCGTGCCGGTCATCCCGCCGGACCTGCGTCCGATGGTGCAGCTGGACGGTGGCCGCTTCGCGACCTCCGACCTGAACGACCTGTACCGCCGTGTGATCAACCGCAACAACCGCCTCAAGCGTCTCCTTGACCTCGGTGCCCCCGAGATCATCGTGAACAACGAGAAGCGGATGCTGCAGGAGGCCGTCGACGCGCTGTTCGACAACGGCCGCCGCGGTCGCCCGGTGACGGGTCCCGGTAACCGTCCGCTGAAGTCCCTGAGCGACATGCTCAAGGGCAAGCAGGGCCGGTTCCGTCAGAACCTCCTCGGCAAGCGAGTCGACTACTCGGCCCGTTCCGTGATCGTCGTCGGTCCGCAGCTCAAGCTGCACCAGTGCGGTCTGCCGAAGGCCATGGCGCTGGAGCTCTTCAAGCCGTTCGTGATGAAGCGCCTGGTGGATCTGAACCACGCGCAGAACATCAAGTCGGCGAAGCGCATGGTCGAGCGCGGCCGTACGGTCGTGTACGACGTGCTCGAAGAGGTCATCGCCGAGCACCCGGTGCTGCTGAACCGTGCGCCGACCCTGCACCGTCTGGGCATCCAGGCCTTCGAGCCGCAGCTGGTCGAGGGCAAGGCCATCCAGATCCACCCGCTCGTCTGCACCGCGTTCAACGCGGACTTCGACGGTGACCAGATGGCCGTCCACCTGCCGCTCTCCGCGGAGGCGCAGGCCGAGGCCCGCATCCTGATGCTGTCCTCGAACAACATCCTGAAGCCGGCCGACGGTCGTCCCGTCACCATGCCGACCCAGGACATGGTGCTCGGTCTCTTCTTCCTCACGACGGACGAGGAAGAGCGCGAGGTCATCGGCGAGGGCCGGTCCTTCGGCTCCACCGCCGAGGCGACCATGGCGTTCGACAACCGGGAGCTCTCGCTCCAGGCGAAGGTCGACATCCGCTTCCCGGTGGGCACGATTCCGCCGCGTGGCTGGACCCCGCCTGTCGCCGATGAGGCCGACACGGACGGCACCGCGGTGCCGTGGCAGCAGGGCGACCCGTTCCGGCTGCGTACGACCCTGGGCCGCGCGCTCTTCAACGAGCTGCTGCCCGAGGACTACCCGTTCGTCGACTACTCGGTGGGCAAGAAGCAGCTCTCCGAGATCGTCAACGACCTCGCCGAGCGCTACCCCAAGGTCATCGTGGCGGCGACGCTCGACAACCTGAAGGCGGCCGGCTTCTTCTGGGCGACCCGTTCCGGTGTCACCGTCGCCATCTCCGATGTCGTCGTGCCCGAGGCGAAGAAGGCGATCGTCCAGGGTTACGAGGCGCAGGACGAGAAGGTCCAGAAGCAGTACGAGCGCGGTCTGATCACCAAGGACGAGCGCACGCAGGAACTCATCGCGATCTGGACCAAGGCGACCAACGAGGTCGCCGAGGCGATGAACGCGAACTTCCCGAAGACCAACCCCATCTTCATGATGGTCAACTCGGGTGCTCGCGGAAACATGATGCAGATGCGTCAGATCGCCGGTATGCGTGGTCTGGTGTCCAACGCCAAGAACGAGACGATCCCGCGTCCCATCAAGGCGTCCTTCCGTGAGGGTCTGTCCGTGCTGGAGTACTTCATCTCCACGCACGGTGCCCGAAAGGGTCTGGCCGACACCGCCCTGCGTACCGCCGACTCGGGTTACCTGACCCGTCGTCTGGTGGATGTCTCGCAGGACGTGATCATCCGCGAGGAGGACTGTGGCACCGACCGCGGTCTGAAGCTGCGGATCGCCGAGCGCGGCGCCGATGGTGTGCTGCGCAAGGCGGAGGACGTCGAGACGTCCGTGTACGCGCGGATGCTCGCCGAGGACGTCGTCGTCGACGGCAAGGTCATCGCGCCGGCAAATGTCGACCTGGGCGATGTCCTGATCGACGCCGTCGTGGCCGCCGGGGTCGAGGAGGTCAAGACCCGCTCGGTCCTGACCTGCGAGTCCGCGGTCGGCACCTGTGCCTTCTGCTACGGCCGTTCGCTGGCCACCGGCAAGCTGGTCGACATCGGTGAGGCGGTCGGCATCATCGCCGCCCAGTCCATCGGTGAGCCCGGTACCCAGCTGACGATGCGTACCTTCCACACCGGTGGTGTGGCCGGTGACGACATCACCCAGGGTCTGCCCCGAGTCGTCGAGCTCTTCGAAGCCCGTACGCCCAAGGGTGTCGCCCCGATCTCGGAGGCGGCCGGCCGCGTCCGTATCGAGGAGACCGAGAAGACCAAGAAGCTCGTCGTCACCCCGGACGACGGCAGCGACGAGACGCCGTTCCCGATCTCCAAGCGTGCCCGTCTGCTCGTGGGCGAGGGCGACCATGTCGAGGTGGGCCAGAAGCTCACCGTGGGTGCCACCAACCCGCACGACGTGCTGCGGATCCTCGGTCAGCGCGCGGTCCAGGTCCACCTGGTCGGCGAGGTCCAGAAGGTCTACAACTCGCAGGGTGTGTCGATCCACGACAAGCACATCGAGATCATCATCCGGCAGATGCTGCGCCGTGTGACGATCATCGAGTCCGGCGACGCGGAGCTGCTGCCGGGCGAGCTGGTGGAGCGCTCGAAGTTCGAGACCGAGAACCGTCGTGTGGTCACGGAAGGCGGCCACCCGGCCTCCGGCCGTCCGCAGCTGATGGGTATCACCAAGGCGTCGCTGGCCACCGAGTCGTGGCTGTCGGCGGCGTCCTTCCAGGAGACGACCAGGGTCCTCACCGACGCGGCGATCAACGCCAAGTCGGACTCCCTGATCGGCCTCAAGGAGAACGTCATCATCGGTAAGCTCATCCCGGCCGGTACGGGTCTGTCCCGCTACCGCAACATCCGGGTCGAGCCGACCGAGGAGGCCAAGGCCGCGATGTACTCGGCCGTCGGCTACGACGACATCGACTACTCGCCGTTCGGCACGGGCTCCGGCCAGGCCGTTCCGCTGGAGGACTACGACTACGGTCCGTACAACCAGTAAGGCGTGAGCGAACGAAGGGCGGCCATCCTGTACGGGATGGCCGCCCTTCGGCGTTTCGGGCCCCCGGGGTTTCTCATCAGGTCTCACTCTTCGCCGCGATCGCTCGGGTATCTGGGTGCTCAAGAAGGCCGGTCATATGTTGCGAGCGTGCATGCAACCGGGAGCTTCGGTTGTGGCCGCGTTGTGTGGGTGTTGGCAGGGCATGGGCAGCGACAGAACCCTCACAATTGACACAAGGGAAGGCCATAATTCTGTGCGCGCAAGCGCGGTAGCCTGTTACCCGCTTCGGAGGGAGGCGATCACCCATGACTTCAAGCGAACTTGAGCAGTTCGCCACCTGGGTCGAAGAGCTGATACGTCGGCGCGGCTTCGACATCGACAGCCCTCGTGGCGGGGGCAAGTCCCGCCTCGCCGATGAGGCGGGTGTGCACCGGGCCGCCGTCACCAGGCTGCTCCAGCGGCAGAGCATGCCGGATCTGGAGACCACCCGGCGGCTTTCGCATGTTCTTCAGGTCCCGGTGCGCGAGATGCTGATCCGGTCGGGCAGGCTGACGGAGGAGGATCTCCCGCTCCCCGATCCGCCGCCGCGCGCGGTGCACGCGCCGGAGTCCGCCACGGGTTCCGTGGCGGGCACGCTCACGCTGGAGGAAGCGGCGGTCGCCCTCGGCGTTCCGGTCGAGCAGCGGGACATGTTCATCAGGGTCGCCGGACAGTTCCTGCCGGCGAACGCACCGGCCGCGGTTTCCGCGCGCCCGGACGAGCGGCTCCCGCTCGCCTCGGACTGACCGCCTCGGACCGGCCGCCCCGTACGTCTCGTCAGGGCAGAGGCCGCCCCGTGCGGCCGGACTGCCTCGTACTGACCGCTTCTGACCGACCCGGCACTGAATGTGCCCGATAAACTATTGTCGCCTGTCCCCGCACCTACGGATGTGCAGGCGGAACACCTCTTCGTAGGGGTTTGTCGGCGGTAACGCGGGGGCTGAGTGGCCGTGCCTGGGCTGTGCCGCCCCGACGCCATGGGCGGAATGGGCGGGATGGGAGGCCATGGGACGTGACGAGGAGACGCGCGCGGCAGAGGGCGACGAGCGTCACCAGCCTTCGCTGCCCACCGCCAAGGACGACGGGGTCCGGGTCGGCGGGCCGCTGCTCCCGCCCCCGGGAGATCTCCGCGCACTCCTCGACTCCCTCGGCCGGTCCCTCGAAGATCATGAGCCAGGGGAGCTCGTCGTACTGCTGCGCGAGGAGATCGAGCGCCGGGAGCTGAGGGCGTACGCGAGCGGCTGGCGCGACGCGGCCGAGCAGTACGAATCTGCGCTGGAGCAGGCGCGTGCCACCGCCAGGACCGGCCGTCTGCGGCTTGTGGGGCGCACTCCCGGACAGGCCGCGGTGATCCCGTTCCCCCAGGAGGGCTCCCCGGAGGACCCGGCGCGCGACCACCCGGAGCGGGATGACGGCGACGGCCCGGCCCCCGCGGCCGACGCGCGTGCCGAGCCACCTGATGACGGAAGCGTCGACCCGCATACCGACCCGCATACCGACCGGCGTACCGAACAGCGCGCCGCCGGCCCACGCCCACCCGCCGAGCCCGTCAAACCCGCCTTCGTCCGTAAGAGACGCAGCTCGAAGGTGCCGACCATCCCCACGCTCCCGCCGCCCCGCCGTACCCGGCGTGACCGTTCCCGGCCGCCCGGCGACGACCTGCTCCAATGAGCCGTGACGTGCCCCCGTCACCCGCCGTTCACCAGGGGGACGTCCGGCGTGTCGGGGGGCCCGGCATTTGTTTTGACCGGAGTCCATGAGGTAGGTACGCTCAGACCTTGTGCCTGGGGTGTGCCTGGGCTCCTGTGCGTGTCCTCAACCGCACGCGAGCTTGAGCACCGGCCACCGTAATCTGCGCCCTCCTCGCCTTCGGTGAGGCCATGCAGTATTCGACACACCCGACCGCGTGGGTCGGAGGTGTTCCAGGTTAGTTTCACTAACGGCACACAGAAACCGGAGAAGTAGTGCCTACGATCCAGCAGCTGGTCCGGAAGGGCCGGCAGGACAAGGTCGAGAAGAACAAGACGCCCGCGCTTGAGGGGTCCCCTCAGCGCCGCGGCGTCTGCACGCGTGTCTTCACGACCACCCCGAAGAAGCCGAACTCGGCCCTCCGTAAGGTCGCGCGTGTGCGTCTGACCTCCGGTATCGAGGTCACGGCCTACATTCCGGGTGAGGGACACAACCTGCAGGAGCACTCCATCGTGCTCGTGCGTGGTGGCCGTGTGAAGGACCTGCCGGGTGTTCGCTACAAGATCATCCGCGGCTCCCTTGACACCCAGGGTGTCAAGAACCGCAAGCAGGCCCGCAGCCGCTACGGCGCCAAGAAGGAGAAGTAAGAATGCCTCGTAAGGGCCCCGCCCCGAAGCGCCCGGTCATCATCGACCCGGTCTACGGTTCTCCTCTTGTCACGTCGCTGATCAACAAGCTTCTGCTCAACGGCAAGCGTTCCACTGCCGAGCGGATCGTGTACGGCGCCATGGAAGGCCTCCGCGAGAAGACCGGCAACGACCCGGTCATCACGCTGAAGCGCGCGCTTGAGAACGTCAAGCCCACGCTTGAGGTCAAGTCCCGCCGTGTCGGTGGCGCCACCTACCAGGTGCCGATCGAGGTCAAGCCCGGTCGCGCCGCCACCCTCGCTCTGCGCTGGGTCGTGGGTTACTCCCGCGCCCGTCGCGAGAAGACCATGACCGAACGCCTCATGAACGAGCTGCTCGACGCCTCCAACGGTCTCGGCGCCTCGGTCAAGAAGCGTGAGGACACGCACAAGATGGCCGAGTCCAACAAGGCCTTCGCGCACTACCGCTGGTAGTCGCTACCCACATCGAGACCGAGAGAAGATTGAGCCTTATGGCCACCACTTCGCTTGACCTGGCCAAGGTCCGCAATATCGGGA
This sequence comes from Streptomyces sp. NPDC051662, assembly GCF_040681655.1. NCBI lineage: Bacteria > Bacillati > Actinomycetota > Actinomycetes > Kitasatosporales > Streptomycetaceae > Streptomyces > Streptomyces sp. NPDC051662. The sequence continues at coordinate 16,008 of NZ_JBFAZD010000016.1, read as the reverse complement.
TCATGGCCCACATCGACGCGGGCAAGACGACGACCACCGAGCGCATCCTGTTCTACACCGGTGTGAGCTACAAGATCGGTGAGGTCCACGACGGCGCTGCCACGATGGACTGGATGGAGCAGGAGCAGGAGCGCGGCATCACCATCACGTCCGCCGCGACGACCTGTCACTGGCCGCTCGACGACGTCGACCACACCATCAACATCATCGACACCCCGGGTCACGTGGACTTCACGGTCGAGGTGGAGCGTTCGCTCCGCGTCCTCGACGGTGCCGTCACCGTGTTCGACGGTGTCGCCGGTGTGGAACCGCAGTCCGAGACGGTATGGCGGCAGGCCGACCGTTACGGCGTGCCCCGTATCTGCTTCGTGAACAAGCTCGACCGGACCGGCGCGGAGTTCCACCGCTGCGTCGACATGATCTCGGACCGCCTCGGCGCGGTTCCGATCGTCATGCAGCTTCCGATCGGTGCGGAGGCCGACTTCAAGGGCGTCGTCGACCTCGTGACGATGAAGGCCTTCGTCTGGTCCGCCGAGGCGGCGAAGGGCGAGATGTACGACGTCGTCGACATCCCGGCCACGCACACCGAGGCGGCCGAGGAGTGGCGCGGCAAGCTGCTCGAAACCGTCTCCGAGAACGACGACGAGCTGATGGAGCTGTACCTGGAGGGCACCGAGCCCTCCGTGGAGCAGCTGTACGCGGCGATCCGCCGTATCACCATCGCCTCCGGCAAGTCCGACGGCATCACCGTCACCCCGGTGTTCTGCGGTACCGCGTTCAAGAACAAGGGCGTTCAGCCCCTGCTCGACGCGGTCGTGCGCTACCTGCCGACTCCGCTGGACGTCGAGGGCATCGTGGGCCACGACGTCAAGGACCCGGAGCTGGAGGTCGTTCGCAAGCCCTCCGTCGACGAGCCGCTGTCCGCGCTGGCGTTCAAGATCATGAGCGACCCGCACCTCGGCAAGCTCACCTTCGTCCGTGTGTACTCCGGCAAGCTGGAGTCCGGCACCGCGGTGCTGAACTCGGTGAAGGGCCGCAAGGAGCGCATCGGCAAGATCTACCGTATGCACGCGAACAAGCGTGAGGAGATCGAGTCGGTGGGCGCCGGTGACATCGTCGCCGTCATGGGCCTGAAGCAGACCACCACCGGTGAGACGCTGTGCGACGAGAAGAACCCGGTGATCCTGGAGTCCATGGACTTCCCGGCGCCGGTCATCGAGGTCGCGATCGAGCCCAAGTCCAAGGGTGACCAGGAGAAGCTGGGTGTCGCCATCCAGCGTCTCGCGGAGGAGGACCCCTCCTTCCAGGTGCACACCAACGAGGAGACCGGCCAGACCGTTATCGGCGGTATGGGCGAGCTTCACCTTGAGGTGCTGGTCGACCGTATGCGGCGCGAGTTCCGCGTCGAGGCGAACGTCGGCAAGCCGCAGGTCGCTTACCGTGAGACGATCCGCAAGACCGTCGAGCGGGTGGACTACACCCACAAGAAGCAGACCGGTGGCACCGGGCAGTTCGCCAAGGTGCAGATCATGATCGAGCCCATCGAGGGCGGCGACGCCTCGTACGAGTTCGTGAACAAGGTCACCGGTGGCCGTATCCCGAAGGAGTACATCCCTTCGGTGGACGCCGGCGCGCAGGAGGCCATGCAGTTCGGCATCCTCGCGGGTTACGAGATGACCGGTGTGCGCATCACGCTGCTCGACGGTGGCTACCACGAGGTCGACTCCTCGGAGCTGGCCTTCAAGATCGCCGGTTCGCAGGCGTTCAAGGAGGCCGCCCGCAAGGCGTCTCCCGTGCTCCTTGAGCCGATGATGTCGGTCGAGGTGACCACGCCCGAGGACTACATGGGCGATGTCATCGGTGACATCAACTCCCGGCGTGGCCAGATCCAGGCCATGGAGGACCGGGCCAACGCCAAGGTCGTCAAGGGCCTGGTGCCGCTGTCGGAGATGTTCGGCTACGTCGGAGACCTCCGCAGCAAGACCTCGGGTCGCGCAAGCTACTCGATGCAGTTCGACTCCTACGCCGAGGTTCCCCGGAACGTCGCCGAGGAGATCATCGCGAAGGCCAAGGGCGAGTAACTCTTCCGAGTCCACGCTTTAGGCTTGTCACCGGCAAGTCCTGGGGCGGTTCCGCCGGATCCACCGGATCATGGCGGGGCCGCCCCGGGGGCCGGCATCCCAGCAAAGATCACCTGGCGCCGATGAGTAAGGCGTACAGAACCACTCCAGGAGGACCCCAGTGGCGAAGGCGAAGTTCGAGCGGACTAAGCCGCACGTCAACATCGGCACCATCGGTCACATCGACCACGGTAAGACGACCCTCACGGCCGCCATTACCAAGGTGCTGCATGACGCGTACCCGGACCTGAACGAGGCCTCGGCCTTCGACCAGATCGACAAGGCTCCCGAGGAGCGCCAGCGCGGTATCACCATCTCCATCGCGCACGTCGAGTACCAGACGGAGTCGCGTCACTACGCGCACGTCGACTGCCCGGGTCACGCGGACTACATCAAGAACATGATCACGGGTGCGGCGCAGATGGACGGCGCCATCCTCGTGGTCGCCGCCACCGACGGCCCGATGCCGCAGACCAAGGAGCACGTGCTCCTGGCCCGCCAGGTCGGCGTTCCGTACATCGTTGTCGCCCTGAACAAGGCCGACATGGTGGACGACGAGGAGATCCTTGAGCTCGTCGAGCTTGAGGTCCGCGAGCTGCTCTCCGAGTACGAGTTCCCGGGCGACGACCTGCCGGTCGTCAAGGTCTCGGCGCTCAAGGCCCTTGAGGGCGACGCCGAGTGGGGCAAGACCGTTCTCGACCTGATGAAGGCCGTTGACGAGTCCATCCCGCAGCCCGAGCGCGACGTCGACAAGCCGTTCCTGATGCCGATCGAGGACGTCTTCACGATCACCGGTCGTGGCACCGTCGTCACCGGTCGTATCGAGCGTGGTGTCCTGAAGGTCAACGAGACCGTCGACATCGTCGGTATCAAGACCGAGAAGACCACCACCACGGTCACCGGCATCGAGATGTTCCGCAAGCTGCTCGACGAGGGCCAGGCCGGTGAGAACGTCGGTCTGCTCCTCCGTGGCATCAAGCGCGAGGACGTCGAGCGCGGCCAGGTCATCATCAAGCCGGGTTCGGTCACGCCGCACACCAGCTTCGAGGCCCAGGCCTACATCCTGTCGAAGGACGAGGGTGGCCGTCACACCCCGTTCTTCAACAACTACCGCCCGCAGTTCTACTTCCGTACCACGGACGTGACCGGCGTGGTGACCCTCCCCGAGGGCACCGAGATGGTCATGCCGGGCGACAACACCGTCATGACGGTCGAGCTGATCCAGCCCGTCGCCATGGAGGAGGGCCTCAAGTTCGCCATCCGTGAGGGTGGCCGGACCGTCGGCGCCGGCCAGGTCACCAAGATCAACAAGTAATCACTGATCTGACCTGGTAGCTCCTCGGAGCATCCAACAGGGGCCCCGCACCCCGTCCGTGAGGAGGGCGGTGCGGGGCCCTCGTGTTTTTCCCCTCACTGGAGGGGGATCGCGGAGACGCTCCGTTCGAAGAGCGCAGGGCCCGGTCCGCTGATTGAGCGGGTCCGGCGTGGGGTACCCTTTCCGGCCGCGATTGGCCAGGGCTGGGGCCCCTATGGCACACTGTTCAGGTTGCTCGGTTGAGTGCCGATGCTGCGCGCCTCCCGCCGGGAGGACCGGAAGCGAGTCCCACAGTACTCGTCGTCCCAACTGCCCTTCCGGGCAGCGCTGGGGCGGACGTACGGGAATCTTCCGGGAAGCGTCAGCGGGGCTCCGGCCAGGCGCCCGGTGGCTAATCGCGATATCGCGGCCCGGCCCCGGCTCGCGGTCGTCAGGACCGCACCCCTTGGCAGGGAAATTCCTTCGGGAGATTTTCATTGGCGAGGATGCGACACGCCCGACCGCGTGGGTCGGAGCGGGGCGCGGAGCTACCGGGTTCCAGAGCGTTACGAGAGACAGGACTACGAAGCAGCCATGGCGGGACAGAAGATCCGCATCCGGCTCAAGGCCTACGACCACGAGGTCATCGACTCCTCGGCGAAGAAGATCGTCGAGACGGTGACGCGTACTGGTGCGTCGGTCGCGGGCCCGGTGCCGCTGCCCACTGAGAAGAACGTGTACTGCGTCATCAAGTCGCCGCACAAGTACAAGGACTCGCGCGAGCACTTCGAGATGCGCACGCACAAGCGCCTGATCGACATCCTCGACCCGACGCCCAAGACCGTTGACTCGCTGATGCGCCTGGACCTTCCGGCCGGCGTTGACATCGAGATCAAGCTCTGAGAGGCGCGGAAGAGATGGCAAAGCAGATCAAGGGTGTCCTGGGCGAGAAGCTCGGCATGACCCAGGTCTGGGACGAGAACAACCGTGTCGTCCCGGTGACCGTCGTCAAGGCCGGGCCCTGCGTTGTTACCCAGGTCCGTACGAATGACTCCGACGGCTACGAGTCGGTCCAGATCGCCTTCGGCGAGATCGACCCGCGCAAGGTGAACAAGCCCCTCAAGGGCCACTTCGCCAAGGCCGACGTGACCCCCCGCCGCCACCTGGTGGAGCTCCGCACCTCCGACGCCGGCGAGTACACGCTCGGCCAGGAGATCACCGCCGCCACGTTCGAGTCCGGCGTCAAGGTCGACGTCACGGGCAAGAGCAAGGGCAAGGGCTTCGCCGGTGTCATGAAGCGTCACAACTTCAAGGGCCTCGGCGCCGGTCACGGCACCCAGCGCAAGCACCGCTCTCCCGGCTCCATCGGTGGCTGCGCCACCCCGGGCCGTGTGTTCAAGGGCCTCCGCATGGCGGGCCGTATGGGCAACGAGCGGGTCACCACCCAGAACCTGACCGTTCACGCCGTTGACGCGGAGAAGGGCCTGCTCCTGATCAAGGGCGCGGTTCCTGGTCCGAACGGCGGCCTCGTCCTGGTCCGTACCGCGGCCAAGGGGGCCTGAGGTAACTGATGAGCACCGTTGACATCCTTTCGCCGGCAGGCGACAAGGCCGGGACCGTCGAGCTCCCCTCGGAGATCTTCGACGCGAAGGTCAGCATTCCGCTGATCCACCAGGTCGTTGTCGCCCAGCTGGCCGCTGCCCGACAGGGCACGCACAAGACCAAGACCCGCGGCGAAGTCCGTGGCGGTGGCAAGAAGCCGTACCGCCAGAAGGGCACCGGCCGCGCCCGTCAGGGTTCGACCCGCGCTCCGCAGTTCGCCGGTGGTGGCGTCGTCCACGGCCCCGTGCCGCGTGACTACTCGCAGCGGACCCCCAAGAAGATGAAGGCCGCCGCCCTGCGCGGTGCCCTCACCGACCGGGCCCGTCACTCTCGTATCCACGTCGTTTCCGGCCTGGTCGAGGACGCGGTGTCCACGAAGGCAGCCCGGACCCTGATCGGCAAGATCAGCGAGCGCAAGAACGTGCTCCTGGTCGTCGAGAGGTCCGACGAGGCCGCGTGGCTGTCCGCCCGCAACCTGCCCCAGGTGCACATCCTGGCGCCGGGCCAGCTGAACACGTACGACGTGATCGTCTCCGACGACGTGGTCTTCACCAAGGCCGCCTTCGAGTCCTTCGTGTCTGGCCCTTCCAAGGCCGAAGACAACGAGGGGAGTGAAGCCTGATGGCCGAGATCACCAGCAAGACCTTCCACGACCACCGCGACATTCTTGTGAAGCCCGTGGTGTCCGAGAAGAGCTACGCGCTGCTCGACGAGAACAAGTACACGTTCATCGTGGCGCCCACGGCCAACAAGACCCAGATCAAGCAGGCCGTGGAAGCGGTCTTCTCGGTCAAGGTCGCCGGGGTCAACACGATCAACCGCCAGGGCAAGCGCAAGCGCACCCGCACCGGTTTCGGTAAGCGCGCGAACACCAAGCGCGCCATCGTGACCCTCGCAGAGGGCGACCGTATCGACATCTTCGGCGGCCCGACCTCCTGACGGAGGTCGAGACGTCCAGGATCCGGAATTCTTCCGAGGACTGAGAGACAATGGGTATCCGCAAGTACAAGCCGACGACCCCGGGCCGTCGTGGCTCCAGCGTCGCCGACTTTGTCGAGATCACGCGGTCCACGCCGGAGAAGTCGCTGGTCCGCCCGCTGCACAGCAAGGGCGGCCGTAACAACGCCGGTCGTGTGACCGTTCGCCACCAGGGTGGTGGACACAAGCGCGCCTACCGCGTGATCGACTTCCGTCGTCACGACAAGGACGGCGTGCCGGCCAAGGTCGCGCACATCGAGTACGACCCGAACCGCACCGCGCGCATCGCGCTCCTGCACTACGCGGACGGCGAGAAGCGCTACATCATCGCGCCGCGTGGCCTCGCGCAGGGCGCGCGTGTCGAGAACGGTCCGGCCGCCGACATCAAGCCCGGCAACAACCTGGCGCTGCGCAACATCCCGGTCGGTACGACCATCCACGCCATCGAGCTGCGGCCCGGCGGCGGCGCGAAGTTCGCCCGCTCCGCGGGTGCCTCCGTGCAGCTGCTGGCGAAGGAGGGCTCCATGGCCCACCTTCGTATGCCGTCCGGCGAGATCCGGCTGGTCGACGTCCGCTGCCGCGCCACCATCGGCGAGGTCGGCAACGCCGAGCAGTCGAACATCAACTGGGGCAAGGCCGGCCGTATGCGCTGGAAGGGCGTACGCCCGACCGTCCGCGGTGTCGCGATGAACCCGGTTGACCACCCGCACGGTGGTGGTGAGGGCAAGACCTCCGGTGGACGCCACCCGGTCAGCCCGTGGGGTCAGAAGGAGGGTCGTACTCGCTCGCCGAAGAAGGCAAGCAGCAAGTACATCGTCCGCCGCCGCAAGACGAACAAGAAGCGCTAGGAGCGGGTTTAGATGCCGCGCAGTCTCAAGAAGGGGCCCTTCGTCGACGACCACCTGATCAAGAAGGTGGACGTCCAGAACGAAGCAGGCACCAAGAACGTCATCAAGACCTGGTCCCGTCGCTCGATGATCGTCCCGGCCATGCTGGGCCACACGATCGCGGTGCACAACGGCAAGATCCATGTCCCGGTGTTCGTCACCGAGTCCATGGTCGGCCACAAGCTCGGCGAGTTCTCGCCGACTCGCACCTTCCGCGGCCACGTCAAGGACGACCGGAAGTCGAAGCGCCGCTAACGCGGGGTGACTGACTATGACTTACACCGAAGGGACAACCATGGAAGCCAGGGCCCAGGCGCGGTACATCCGCGTCACGCCCATGAAGGCCCGCCGCGTGGTGGACCTCATCCGTGGCATGGATGCCACGGAGGCTCAGGCGGTCCTGCGCTTCGCCCCGCAGGCCGCGAGCGTGCCGGTCGGCAAGGTGCTTGACAGCGCCATTGCCAACGCCGCGCACAACTACGACCACACCGACGCCTCTTCGCTGGTCATCAGCGAGGCGTACGTGGACGAGGGCCCGACCCTGAAGCGGTTCCGTCCGCGTGCCCAGGGCCGTGCCTACCGGATCCGTAAGCGGACCAGCCACATCACCGTGGTCGTCAGCAGCAAGGAAGGAACCCGGTAATGGGCCAGAAGGTTAACCCGCATGGGTTCCGACTCGGTATCACCACGGACTTCAAGTCCCGTTGGTACGCCGACAAGCTGTACAAGGACTACGTCAAGGAAGACGTCGCCATTCGTCGCATGATGACGAAGGGCATGGAGCGGGCCGGCATCTCCAAGGTGGAGATCGAGCGCACCCGCGACCGCGTCCGCGTTGACATCCACACCGCACGTCCGGGCATCGTCATCGGCCGCCGCGGCGCCGAGGCCGACCGTATCCGCGGCGAGCTGGAGAAGCTGACCGGCAAGCAGGTCCAGCTGAACATCCTTGAGGTCAAGAACCCCGAGGTGGACGCTCAGCTGGTGGCCCAGGCCGTCGCCGAGCAGCTGTCCTCGCGTGTCTCCTTCCGTCGCGCCATGCGTAAGAGCATGCAGTCGACGATGAAGGCCGGCGCCAAGGGCATCAAGATCCAGTGCGGTGGCCGTCTCGGCGGCGCCGAGATGTCCCGCTCGGAGTTCTACCGCGAGGGCCGTGTGCCCCTGCACACGCTCCGTGCGAACGTCGACTACGGCTTCTTCGAGGCCAAGACGACCTTCGGCCGTATCGGTGTGAAGGTCTGGATCTACAAGGGCGACGTCAAGAACATCGCCGAGGTGCGCGCCGAGAACGCCGCGGCCCGCGCCGGCAACCGTCCGGCCCGTGGTGGTGGCAACGACCGTCCCGCCGGCCGTGGTGGCCGCGGTGGCGAGCGTGGCGGCCGTGGCCGCAAGCCGCAGCAGAACCCGGCAGCCGAGGCCCCCAAGGCCGACGCCGCCGCTGCTCCGGCCGCTGAGGCGACGTCCTCTTCTACCGGCGGAACGGAGGCCTGACCGAAATGCTGATCCCCCGTAGGGTCAAGCACCGCAAGCAGCACCACCCGAAGCGCAGCGGAATGTCCAAGGGTGGGACGCAGGTTGCGTTCGGCGAGTACGGCATCCAGGCGCTGACCCCCGCGTACGTGACGAACCGTCAGATCGAGGCCGCTCGTATCGCGATGACCCGTCACATCAAGCGTGGCGGCAAGGTCTGGATCAACATCTACCCGGACCGTCCGCTCACCAAGAAGCCTGCCGAGACCCGCATGGGTTCCGGTAAGGGTTCCCCCGAGTGGTGGATCGCGAACGTCAAGCCCGGTCGGGTGATGTTCGAGCTGTCCTACCCGAACGAGAAGATTGCGCGTGAGGCGCTTACCCGCGCTGCTCACAAGCTTCCGATGAAGTGCCGGATCGTTCGGCGCGAGGCAGGTGAGGCGTGATGGCGGCCGTGACCAAGGCGTCCGAACTGCGCGAACTGGGCGACGAGGAGCTTCTCGCGAAGCTTCGCGAGGCCAAGGAAGAGCTGTTCAATCTCCGCTTCCAGGCGGCGACGGGTCAGCTCGAAAACCACGGGCGGCTGAAGCTCGTGCGCAAGGACATCGCGCGGATCTACACCCTGATGCGTGAGCGCGAGCTGGGCATCGAGACGGTGGAGAGCGCCTGATGACTGAGAGCAACGTGACCGAGACCAACGCCACGACCGACCGCGGCTTCCGCAAGACCCGTGAGGGTCTGGTCGTCAGCGACAAGATGGACAAGACCGTCGTCGTCGCTGTCGAGGACCGCGTCAAGCACGCGCTGTACGGCAAGGTCATCCGCCGTACGAACAAGCTCAAGGCGCACGACGAGCAGAACGCCGCCGGCATCGGCGACCGCGTCCTCCTGATGGAGACCCGGCCGCTGTCCGCCACGAAGCGGTGGCGCATCGTCGAGATCCTTGAGAAGGCCAAGTAACAACCCCCTCCGAGGGGGTTTCCCCTCGGAATAGTTCCGCCAGGCTCGGTGGGGCTCCGTACGTCACGTACGGAGCCCCCACCGGGAACCGGCAGACGATCAGGAGATAGACGTGATCCAGCAGGAGTCGCGACTGCGTGTCGCCGACAACACGGGTGCGAAGGAAATTCTCACCATCCGTGTTCTCGGTGGCTCGGGTCGCCGCTACGCGGGCATCGGTGACGTCATCGTCGCCACCGTCAAGGACGCGATCCCCGGTGGCAACGTGAAGAAGGGTGACGTCGTCAAGGCGGTCATCGTTCGCACCGTCAAGGAGCGCCGCCGTCCGGACGGCTCGTACATCCGCTTCGACGAGAACGCCGCCGTCATTCTGAAGAACGACGGCGACCCTCGTGGCACCCGTATCTTCGGCCCGGTGGGCCGTGAGCTGCGCGAGAAGAAGTTCATGAAGATCATCTCGCTCGCGCCGGAGGTGCTGTAAGCATGAAGATCAAGAAGGGCGACCTGGTCCAGGTCATCACCGGTAAGGACAAGGGCAAGCAGGGCAAGGTCATCGTGGCCTACCCCACGCAGGACCGTGTTCTCGTCGAGGGTGTCAACCGGGTCAAGAAGCACACCAAGGCCGGCCAGACGGCTCGCGGTTCGCAGACCGGCGGCATCGTGACCACCGAAGCCCCCATCCACGTCAGCAACGTTCAGCTGGTTGTGGAGAAGGACGGCAAGAAGGTCGTCACCCGCGTCGGCTACCGCTTTGACGACGAGGGCAACAAGATCCGCGTTGCCAAGCGGACCGGTGAGGACATCTGATGACTGCCACCACTACCGCGCCGCGTCTGAAGCTGCGCTACCGCGAGGAGATCGCCGGAAAGCTGCGTGAGGAGTTCTCGTACGAGAACGTCATGCAGATCCCCGGTCTCGTCAAGATCGTGGTCAACATGGGTGTGGGCGACGCCGCCCGCGACTCCAAGCTGATCGAGGGTGCCATCAAGGACCTCACCACGATCACCGGCCAGAAGCCGTCCGTCACCAAGGCCCGGAAGTCCATCGCGCAGTTCAAGCTGCGCGAGGGCCAGCCGATCGGTTGCCACGTCACCCTCCGCGGTGACCGCATGTGGGAGTTCCTGGACCGTACGCTGTCGCTCGCGCTGCCGCGTATCCGTGACTTCCGCGGTCTGTCCCCGAAGCAGTTCGACGGCCGTGGCAACTACACCTTCGGTCTCACGGAGCAGGTCATGTTCCACGAGATCGACCAGGACAAGATCGACCGGGTCCGGGGCATGGACATCACCGTGGTCACCACGGCGACCAATGACGACGAGGGTCGTGCCCTCCTTCGTCACCTCGGCTTCCCGTTCAAGGAGAACTGACCGTGGCGAAGAAGGCTCTGATCGCTAAGGCCGCCCGCAAGCCGAAGTTCGGTGTGCGCGGTTACACCCGCTGCCAGCGCTGCGGCCGTCCCCACTCCGTCTACCGCAAGTTCGGCCTGTGCCGTGTGTGCCTTCGTGAGATGGCCCACCGCGGCGAGCTGCCGGGCGTCACCAAGAGCTCCTGGTAGTCCTGTTCTTCAGGATCACCCGAAGCTCTCGGTAAGCAATTGGTTGGCGGGAGCCCTCCCTCACATGCCGTAGGCTTGTGGGGTTGGGCGCCCGTCGTCCAAATCAGACTTACTACGCCGTAGGTCCCCGCACCGCACCCGTCCCGACTCTGATCGGGGAGAGGGATGGCGCATACAGGAAACCCCGGCGAGAGAGGCCGAAGGCCAATTCATGACCATGACTGATCCCATCGCAGACATGCTCACGCGTCTGCGCAACGCGAACTCGGCGTACCACGACGAAGTCGTGATGCCGCACAGCAAGATCAAGTCGCACATCGCGGAGATCCTCCAGCAGGAGGGCTTCATCACCGGCTGGAAGGTCGAGGACGCCGAGGTCGGCAAGAACCTCGTCCTGGAGCTGAAGTTCGGCCCGAACCGCGAGCGTTCGATCGCCGGCATCAAGCGCATCTCCAAGCCGGGTCTGCGTGTGTACGCGAAGTCCACCAATCTGCCGAAGGTTCTCGGCGGCCTGGGCGTGGCCATCATCTCCACGTCCCACGGTCTCCTGACCGGCCAGCAGGCCAGCAAGAAGGGCGTAGGTGGGGAAGTCCTCGCCTACGTCTGGTAGTCGGGAACGGAGGAATAGCTCATGTCGCGAATCGGCAAGCTCCCCATCCAGGTTCCCGCCGGTGTGGACGTCACCATCGATGGCCGTACGGTCGCCGTGAAGGGCCCCAAGGGTTCCCTCTCGCACACCGTCGCCGCGCCGATCGAGGTCACCAAGGGCGAGGACGGCACCCTTCAGGTGCTGCGCCCGAACGACGAGCGTCAGAACAAGGCCCTGCACGGCCTGTCCCGCACGCTGGTGGCGAACATGATCACCGGCGTGACCCAGGGATACATCAAGGCGCTCGAAATCAGCGGAGTCGGCTACCGCGTCCAGGCGAAGGGCTCCAACCTGGAGTTCGCCCTGGGCTACAGCCACCCGATCCTCATCGAGGCCCCCGAGGGCATCACCTTCAAGGTCGAGACGCCCACGAAGTTCACCGTCGAGGGCATCGACAAGCAGAAGGTCGGCGAGGTCGCCGCTAACATCCGCAAGCTGCGGAAGCCCGACCCGTACAAGGCCAAGGGCGTCAAGTACGCGGGCGAGGTCATCCGCCGCAAGGTCGGAAAGGCGGGTAAGTAAGCCATGGCATACGGTGTCAAGATTGCTAAGGGTGACGCGTACAAGCGCGCCGCCATCAAGCGTCGCCACATCCGCGTCCGCAAGCATGTCTCCGGTACGCCGGAGCGTCCTCGCCTGGTCGTGACGCGCTCCAACCGCAACATCGTCGCGCAGGTCATCGACGACATCGCGGGCCACACGCTCGCTTCGGCGTCGACCCTGGACACCTCGATCCGAGGTGGCGAGGGCGACAAGAGCGCCCAGGCACAGAAGGTCGGTGCCCTGGTCGCCGAGCGTGCCAAGGCCGCAGGCGTCGAGGCCGTCGTGTTCGACCGTGGTGGCAACAGGTACGCCGGGCGCATTGCCGCTCTGGCTGACGCCGCCCGCGAAGCCGGGCTGAAGTTCTAGCTCCCGGTTCCGGGACCAACGGACGTAACAGAGAGAGGTAAATCCAATGGCTGGACCCCAGCGCCGCGGAAGCGGTGCCGGTGGCGGCGAGCGGCGGGACCGGAAGGGTCGCGACGGTGGCGCTGCCGCCGAGAAGACCGCTTACGTTGAGCGCGTTGTCGCGATCAACCGCGTTGCCAAGGTTGTGAAGGGTGGTCGTCGCTTCAGCTTCACCGCGCTGGTCGTGGTGGGCGACGGTGACGGCACCGTGGGTGTCGGCTACGGCAAGGCCAAGGAGGTGCCGGCCGCCATCGCCAAGGGTGTTGAGGAGGCCAAGAAGCACTTCTTCAAGGTCCCCCGTATCCAGGGCACCATCCCGCACCCGATCCAGGGCGAGAAGGCCGCGGGCGTCGTCCTGCTCAAGCCGGCTTCCCCCGGTACCGGCGTGATCGCCGGTGGCCCGGTGCGTGCCGTGCTGGAGTGCGCGGGCGTGCACGACATCCTGTCGAAGTCGCTCGGCTCGGACAACGCGATCAACATCGTGCACGCGACCGTGGCGGCCCTCCAGGGCCTGCAGCGTCCCGAGGAGATCGCGGCCCGCCGCGGTCTGCCCCTTGAGGACGTCGCCCCCGCGGCTCTGCTCCGTGCGCGTGCGGGAGCGGGTGCGTAATGGCCCGTCTCAAGATCACGCAGACGAAGTCGTACATCGGCAGCAAGCAGAACCACCGCGACACCCTGCGTTCGCTCGGCCTCAAGCGGGTCAGCGACACGGTTGTCAAGGAGGACCGCCCCGAGTTCCGCGGCATGGTGCACACCGTCCGCCACCTCGTGACGGTTGAGGAGGTCGACTGACATGGCGGAGAACAACCCGCTGAAGGTCCACAACCTCCGTCCTGCCCCGGGCGCCAAGACCGCCAAGACCCGTGTGGGTCGTGGTGAGGCGTCCAAGGGTAAGACCGCAGGTCGTGGTACCAAGGGCACCAAGGCCCGTTACCAGGTTCCGGAGCGCTTCGAGGGTGGGCAGATGCCCCTCCACATGCGTCTCCCGAAGCTCAAGGGCTTCAAGAACCCGTTCCGCACCGAGTACCAGGTCGTGAACCTGGACAAGCTCTCCGCTCTCTACCCCGAGGGCGGCGAGGTCACGGTGGCCGATCTGGTCACCAAGGGCGCGGTGCGCAAGAACAGCCTCGTCAAGGTCCTGGGCCAGGGCGAGATCTCCGTGGCGCTGCAGGTTTCGGTTGACGCCGTCTCCGGCTCCGCCAAGGAGAAGATTGCCGCCGCCGGCGGCACCGTCACCGAGCTCGTCTGAGACAACTCGATGGCCTGAACATCCGACCGGGGATGCCTCTCAAAAGGGGCATCCCCGGTTGGTCGTTCCAAGGGGGGCACTGTCGCCGGTAAGGTGGCGTGCATTGTTGCTGTATTGCTTGTTCCGTATCCGTCGATCCTCAATACCGTCACCTCTGACGCAGTAGCGCGGGGGTCGCAGGAGGCACCGTGCTCACCGCGTTCGCCCGGGCGTTCAAGACGCCCGACCTGCGCAAGAAGCTGCTCTTCACACTCGGCATCATCGTGCTGTACCGGCTCGGGGCACATGTCCCGGTACCGGGCGTCAGTTACGAGAATGTCCAGACGTGTGTCGACGCGGCCCAGAAGGGCAATAACAGCCTGTTCGGTCTGGTGAACATGTTCAGCGGCGGGGCGCTGCTGCAGATCACGATCTTCGCGCTCGGCATCATGCCGTACATCACCGCGAGCATCATTCTGCAGCTGCTGACCGTGGTCATCCCCAGGCTGGAGGCCCTCAAGAAGGAGGGCCAGTCCGGTCAGGCCAAGATCACCCAGTACACCCGCTATCTGACGGTCGCCCTCGCCGTGCTGCAGGGCACCGGCCTGGTCGCCACCGCCCGGAGCGGCGCGCTCTTCAGCGGCTGCCCGGTCGCCTCGGAGATCGTGCCCGACCAGTCGATCTTCGTCACCGTCACCATGGTGATCACCATGACCGCGGGCACCGCCGCCGTCATGTGGCTCGGTGAGCTCATCACCGACCGCGGGATCGGCAACGGCATGTCCATCCTGATGTTCATCTCGATCGCCGCGGGCTTCCCCGGCGCGCTGTGGGCCATCAAGGAGAGCGGCACGCTCGCCAAGGGCTGGATCGAGTTCGGCACGGTCATTCTGATCGGCTTCGTGATGGTGGGCCTGGTCGTCTTCGTCGAGCAGGCGCAGCGCCGGATCCCCGTGCAGTACGCGAAGCGCATGATCGGCCGCAGGTCCTACGGCGGTACGTCCACCTACATCCCGCTGAAGGTGAATCAGGCGGGTGTGATCCCGGTCATCTTCGCGTCGTCGCTGCTCTACATCCCGGCGCTGGTCGCGCAGTTCTCCAGTGGGAACTCCGCCTGGAAGACCTGGATCGAAGCGCACTTCGTCAAGGGTGACCACCCGTATTACATCGCGACGTACTTCCTGCTGATCGTGTTCTTCGCCTTCTTCTACGTGGCCATCTCCTTCAACCCCGAAGAAGTCGCCGACAACATGAAGAAGTATGGTGGCTTCATCCCGGGTATCCGGGCAGGTCGACCTACTGCCGAGTATCTGAGCTACGTGCTCAACAGGATCACTTGGCCGGGCTCGCTGTACCTGGGTCTGATTGCTCTCGTCCCGACGATGGCGTTGGCAGGCTTCGGCGGTGCGAACCAGAACTTCCCGTTCGGCGGGACGAGCATCCTCATCATCGTGGGTGTGGGTCTGGAAACCGTGAAGCAGATCGAGAGCCAGCTTCAGCAGCGTAATTACGAAGGGTTCCTCCGCTGATGCGAATCGTCCTCGTCGGGCCGCCCGGTGCCGGCAAGGGAACGCAGGCCGCGTACCTCGCCAAGAACCTGAAGGTCCCGCACATCTCCACGGGCGACCTCTTCCGAGCCAACATCAGCCAGGGCACGACCCTCGGCAAGCTCGCGAAGTCGTACATGGACGCCGGGAACCTGGTGCCCGACGAGGTGACCATCGCGATGGCACAGGAGCGGATGGGGCAGCCGGACGCCGTCAACGGCTTTCTGCTGGACGGCTTCCCGCGCAATGTCTCGCAGGCGAAGGCGCTGGACGAGGCCCTCGCGGAGGACGGCGTGAAGCTGGACGCGGTGCTGGATCTTGAGGTCCCCGAGGACGAGGTCGTCACACGGATCGCGGGGCGCCGGGTCTGCCGCAACGACAGCGCGCATGTCTTCCATGTCACGTACAGCCCGCCGAAGAAGGAGGGTGTCTGCGACATCTGCGGCGGCGAGCTGTACCAGCGGGACGACGACTCCGAGGAGACGGTGCGGACCCGGCTTGAGGTCTACCACACGCAGACCGAGCCGATCATCGACCACTACCGGGCCCAGGGTCTGGTGGTCACGATCTCCGCGCTCGGCAAGGTCACGGAAGTGACCGAGCGTGCGATGGCGGCGCTTGAGCGGGGCCGGGCCGCGTAGGTCCCAGCAGTGCAGCGGTACCAAGTACGGCCGTGGGGACTGGTCGGTATGCGCGAGCGCGCCACCCTGTACCGGGGCGAGGTCACCGCCGGCCGCAACCCTCACGGCGGCTGGACCGTCCACGCCCTC